>CALDHJ010000240.1 GCA_937941555.1 uncultured Granulosicoccaceae bacterium
AATCGACGTGCTGTCGGATCAGCCGTCGGAACTCACAACCGCTGTGCGAATTGAAGGCAGATACGGATGTTGATCTTGACGCGCAAAGTGGGTGAATCGCTGATGCTCGGCGACAACTTCAAGGTGTCCCTGCTCGACGTGAAAGGCGGCAATGCCAAGTTCGGCATAGAAGCGCCAAAGGACGTGCCCGTTCACCGGGCTGAAGTCGCTGAAAAGCTGCGCAAGAATAGCGCTTCAGAATCGTCTGACTGAGCGCTTGGCGTTCAACCTGCGCCGCGTGAGATCCGGTAGGGCCGCGCTGGCGCATCCCGCCTGACGGCGACCAAATCACCTCCCCAAACGCAGCCCCCATCGAGCGCGACAACCGGTCCGTAAACGCCGTATCCCAATGCGGCCCAGTGACCGGTGTGGATTTGCGCGTCAGCAAAGCGATGCGCCGCCAGCGTATACCAAGGCATGACACCGTCTGGCAGATTGTCAGGCGCACCTTTCTCCTGCAGGTTGAGCGAGAGGTCGGCGTTGAGACACCGCATCCGCGTCAAGACGGCCGCGGCGAAACCCGGTTGCTGTTCGCCGTAGATCGCCTGCAGTGTCGGACGCGGATCCGATCCACTCAAACCGCCGTGCAATCCGTTGGCGAGAGCCCGATGCTGCGACAGCGACAAGGACGGGTGTAAACCCGCGTGAACCAGGATGTGCGAACCCTGCTCGTGCAGGAAGGGTTGTGTGCGCAGCCAGTTGCACAATGAATTGGCATCACTGGCTGCAAGAATTGATGCGAGGGTGTCGGTTCGGCCGGGCGTGCGAACGCCCGCCCAGCACGTCAGCAAATGCACGTCATGGTTGCCCAATACGATCTGAAGCCGCGCGCCCATTTCCTGATGCAGTGTGTGGACGTACCTCAGGGTTTCCAGGCATTTCGGTCCCCGGTTGATCAGATCGCCGGTGAGCCACAGGGTGTCAGCTGAGGGGTCGAATCGGATCAGCTGCAGCAAAGCGTCGAATTCGTCGAGGCAACCGTGCAGGTCGCCGATCACCCAGTCAGCCACTGGGTGCCCTGCAATGCGCGATCGCCTGAATCAGTGCAACACCCTCGGTGCGCTCAGCAGGCATTCCGGAATCTCCGCCATGAAGGTGGTGCCTTCATCGGTCACCATTTGGTAGGCGCCGGCCAGGGTGCCCATATCGGTTTCCAGCATAGTGCCGCTGGTGTACTGGAATCCTTCGCCGGGCTTGAGGTGGGGGGTCTCGCCGACTACTCCCTCGCCATTGACATGTTGCACTTTGCCGTTGCCGTCGACGATTTTCCAGTGGCGTTTCATGAGGGTTGCCGCGGTTTCGCCGACGTTCCGGATAGTCACCGTGTAGGCAAACACGAAGCGCTCACTCCTCGGGTCAGACTCGGACTCGAGAAAGTGCGTCTCGACCTGGACATCAATGCTTTGGCTCAGTTCGGTGCTCATGCAAGTCTCAGTGTCGCGGGAGGGCGGCGTTACTGAATCCTAGGGCATCCGTCGGGCTGGTGCGAGTGGTCTGTTGAACCCAGTCGGGCAACTACGCGCCGAGTGCGCCAAGCTGTCGCGATAGTGCAGCATATTCCACCGGTGTGATCCGTTCCGCTCTCGCTTGCGGGTCGACACCGGCAGATCGGATGTCGCTCTCGCTCAGGTGCGCGGACAGTGCGTTGCGCAAGGTTTTTCGCCGGCCCGAAAAAGCCGATGTCACCACACGCTGAAAATCATCGAAATCGCCGACGTCAAATGGCGGCTCTTGGCGCGGCAACAAGCTGACAACAGCCGAGTTGACGCGCGGGGGCGGATCAAAGCACTCCGGCGGGACCGGAAATGCCGGTACGACCGCGCACCGGTATTGCGCCATGATGCCCAGTCTGCCGTACGCCTTGTCGCCCGGTGCCGCTGCCAGCCGGTCGACGACTTCTTGTTGCAGCATGAAGTGCATACGGTCAATCACCCGCTGTTGCTCGAACAGATGGAACATGAGCGGTGTGGAGATGTTGTAGGGCAGGTTGCCGACCAGTTGCAGTTGCTTGCCGAGCGACTTGGCCAACGCGGTGTAATCGAAACCCAATGCGTCGGCTTGGTGTACCACAAGATCGCCCAGACCGGCGGCAGCGGACGTCAATCTCGGGATCAGGTCGCGATCCAGCTCGACGACGGTGAGTGCGCTGTGGCGTTTGAGCAGTGGCATCGTCAGGGCGCCAAGCCCGGGGCCGATCTCGACCAAAGCGGTATCGGTGTCGGAGTCCACGAGGCGCAGGATGCGTTCGATGGTTTGCTGGTCCCGGAGGAAGTGCTGCCCGAAACGTTTTCTGGGCCGGTGAGGCGGTTGCGCGCTCATGTCGCGGGTCCGGCGCACAGCCGCAGCGCTTCATCGACAGCGGCCTGCAAGCTGGAGTCACTGGCCCGTCCGGTGCCGGCCAGAGGCAATGCCGTGCCGTGATCGACAGAGGTGCGGATTAGGGGCAGGCCCAAGGTCACATTGACGGCCTCGCCGAAGCCCGCGTGCTTCAATACTGGCAGCCCCTGATCGTGGTACATCGCCAGAACTGCGTCTGCGCCTGGCAGGTGGTGTGGCGTAAAGGCGGTGTCTGCGGGCAGGGGCCCCTCGAGCGACAGGCCCTCGGCGCGCAGCGCAGCCAGCGTTGGACTGATCACGTCGATTTCCTCTCGACCGAGATGGCCGTCTTCACCCGCGTGCGGGTTGAGACCGAGGACGAGTATGTGGGGGTTTGCGATGCCGTATCGGGTTTGCAAGGCAGCGTGGAGCGTGCGCGTTACCCGGTCGAGTGTGTCTCGGGTGATCGCTGCGGGCACCTTCGACAGCGGCAGGTGAGTCGTCACCAGCGCCACGCGCAGCACACCTGCGGCCAGCAACATGACCGCCTCTGCGTTGCAGGCGTCTGCGAGGTACTCGGTGTGCCCACTGAACGGCACGCCGCTGTCGTTGATCACGCCCTTGTGCAATGGCGCGGTGACCATCGCATCGAACTCGCCAGATCGGCAACCGGCTATGGCCCGGTCGAGTGTGGCGAGCACTGTCGTTCCATTGGCGGGGTTCAAGGTGCCCGCACAGACGGGTTCACGGGTGGCAACGGGTACGACAACCTTCGGCGCAGACGGGTTGTCACCGAAGTCGGGTGGACACCGCAAGCCCAGTTGTTGGGCGCGTTCCTGCAGCACGTCGAGCGGGCCGATCAGGATCATCTGGCAATCGGCTCGCTCTGGTAACGACAGACAGATGTCTGGGCCGATGCCAGCTGGTTCGCCAAGGGTGATCGCGATGCGTTTGACGGTCATGCCTGAGTACTGCGGCTGTGCAAGACGCGGACACAGGGCTCACAGCGGGTTGTGTGGGCGGGCCGCCGACGGCTCACAACGTGGCGTGCGGGTGAGGCGCATGCCGGTTCAGCCGGCATCGGGAAACTCGAGAAAGGCCTCGTCACGCAGGCGTTGCAGGTAGCGGTCGGTTTCCCGCAGCAGTTTGTCTTGCGCAATACGCTCACGAGTCTCGGCGCGCAGTCGCTCCTCGCTCACGTCTTCGCGCTTGCGCTCGATGACTTCGATCAAGTGCCAGCCGAAGGGTGTCTTGATGGGTGCACTGAGGCTGCCTGGTGGCAGCGTGCTGGCGGCATCCTCGAACTGGGGCGCCATGTCGCCCGGACCGAACCAGGGCAGTAGTCCGCCCAGCAGGGCGCTGTTGTAGTCTTCGGAGTGCCGTTGTGCCAGCTCTTCGAAGGACCCGCCGTGGCTCAGATGGTCACGGAACTCCACCAATTGCAGGCGTGTGGACTCGTCGTCTCGCACCGGGTTGGGCGTGAGGAGGATGTGTCGCGCGCGGGTGCGTGTGATTTCAACGCGCTGCTCTTCGCGCTTGTCGGACAGCCGAAAGACGTGCACGCCTGCGCCGTCCGGCAGGGGCTCGGTGACGCCACCGACGTCGAGCTCGGCTGTGAGCGCATCGAGTGGGGAGGGCAGTTGATCGAGAGTGCGCCAGCCCAGCGCGCCCCCTTCGACCGCGACGCCCTCGGCACGCAATACCTGAACGGCGCGCGCACTGTCTTCGCCGCGGTCGAGCAACCCGAGCAAACGCCGCACCTGTCGCTCGAGCGTGGCGCGGCTCTGTGCGGTGTCAGTGCGTGGATACGGGATGCTGAACCGTTCCAACGCATATTGGTTCGCCGTGAGGTCACGACGGTTGTTGCTCAGGAATTCGTCGATCTCGTTGTCGTTGACCGTGATGGTTTGCAGGATGGCGCGCTCCCGCAAGCGTTGCAGCGTGATTTCTTCACGCACGCTTTCGCGCAATGCGCGCCAGGACATGCCGTCGGCTTCCGCTTGCTGGCGGAAGTCACTCAGCGGCAACCGGTTCTGCCGTGCGAGCTGCTCCATGCCGCGGTCCAGTGTGGCATCGTTCACAGTGATGCCCAGGCGTGCGGCTTCCTGTTGTTGAAGCGTGCGCATGATCAGCCGCTCGAGCGCTGCCTTGCGCAGTGATTCTCCGCTCAGACCAGGGCTTTGCCGGCGCAGCAATTCACTGGTTTGAGTCAGTTCGGATGCGGTGATGGCGCCGTTGTTGACCAGCGCGACGATGTTGTCGATCGTTGCCGCGGCGGAGCCGATGATCAGGCTGGCGGCGAGGGCGAGAAACTTCATGGTATGTAGCCGGCCGCACGCGGTTCGAGGGCGCTCAATAGGGGTCTTTGTAGCCAAGAATAGCACGTTCGAATTGCCTCCCTACGCTGTTGCCAAGGCCGCCGAGGCCTTTGAATATGATTTCGAGGGAGAACGCATTCTGGTACGTTTCGCCACCGCTGAGATAGTGCCGTGCGCCGCCGCGAAGTGCCCAACAACAGTTGTCCCAGGCGAAACCCAGAAAGCGCTCGATGTGACGATCATCGTCGAGTGAATACTGCCAACGTCCAAGAAGCGCGATATCGGTATTGAGGTTGCGTGCAAAGGACAGATCGAGTTGCTCGAAGCGTCCGCGATCAAGTCGGTGACCGAGGTTGATGAGTGTGGCGCCTTTGCGGTAACGCAGATCAAGGCCACTTCGAGACAACTCGCCTGTGTCGGGTGAGAGCTGGGCTGTCGCCCGTGTCTGCCAGTTCCGCAATCCGCTGTACACCGCTTCAGCCACGATGTCCGAACGGGTGAGCTCACTGGTTTCGTCATCGAGCCCGACCTTACGGCTGTCGAAATAAAAGCTGCTGCCGACACCGTAGCGCCAGATTTCTCGGCCCTCGGCGCTGGTGTGACGGCTGCGCAGCGCGAGCGACAACTGGTTTGCGTCGCCGATTCGGTCGCGACCGGAAAAGCGGTTTTCGCGAAACAGCTGGTCGAAGCTGAAGTCGTTCAGTCCGCTGTCGAACACGGGCAGCTCGTCCTGATCCACACGCGGAACGAAGAGGTAGAAGGCGCGAGGTTCGAGTGTGGCGGTACTGCCGTCGGCATTGCGCCGGCGCAGTTTCACACCACTGTCAAACGAGAGTATGGGGACGGTGCGTTCCGGACGCGTCGATTGCGAATCCGTGGCGTTATCGAGCCAGTAGCGCGTGTGCGCCAACGTCGCCGCGGCGCTGAAGTAGCCCCAGCGGCGGAAATGCTCGTAGGTCAGGCGCGGCCGCAGATCGAGTCGCACGGTTTCGATCGAGTCATCCCGTTCGAGCTTGACCAATTCGCTGTCGAGCCGCAGCTCGAGTGGTCCGGTCGGGTCCCACAGTGAGCCCGCGACAAGCAGCTGAGGCAGTCTGCGATAGGGACGGTCTGATTCGGCCAGGGAGGTATCCAGCGTCTGGTAGCTCTGCAGCCGCAGCAGTGTATTGATGCGGCGGCGACTGAAGCGCACGTCGATGCGCCTGTCGATGTGTGTGACATTTGCGATTTCGGCGTTTTCGCTCAAGTCTTCGAGGTAGGTGCTGTCCGAGACGTTCCCGACTTGTATTTCAGTTTGCCAGCCCGGCCACGGTCGGCCGCTTTGTTTCAGTTCAAACTGTTGGCGTACGTCACCGTAGCTCCGGTCGTTAACCACGTCGTAGTTGACCGTCCACTTGGATCGGGGGCCGAGATAGCGAAATTCGTTTCGCAGTTGCAGCCCGCGTTTGCTCATCAAACGCGATGTGATGGTGGCGTCGAAGTTGGGTTTGATATTCCAGTACCAGGGGAGGTTCAGCTCGAGTCCGCGGTTGTCGGAACTGGCGAGTCTCGGGTACAGAAAACCCGACTTTCTCTGATCGGACAGTGGCCAGCTCAGCCACGGGAGATAGAGAAGTGGTACACCCCCGACTTCGAATCGAACGTCGCGCGCGGTGCCGGTGTCGGTGGCATTGTTGATCTGAATCGATGACGCACGCAAATCCCAGAATGTCGCACCCGGCGGGCAACTGGTGAGGCTGGCGCCATCCATGTCGAGCGTCCCGGCATCGGTGTACTCCAGCCGTTCTGCTTCGCCGCGAAGATAGTGATCGGCGTTGGGCAACTCGAAACTCGCTTGCTCGACCAGAAGCTGATCGCTGTTGAGTTCGGCGTCGAAATTCTCGGCGCTGACCTGCAGATCCGGGGTGCGAATCGACGTTTGCCCGGCGCTGCTGACCCGCAATGTTTGAGTGTTGAGTTGGGCCTGGTCGGTGCGCAACTCAGTGCTGCCGTGGCGAAGCTGAACGTTGCCGTCAAGCGTCAGCGTGCCCTGAGCCTGGCCGGACAATCGATCTGCCGTGGCGGTGAACGGATTTTCCGCACTGACCCGATAGGGTAGCCAGGCGTCGACTTCCTCACCGTGCGCGCCCGGAACAAGGCACTCTGCAGCGTAGAGCGAGCCGGAGGCCAGGGTCAGCAGAAGCAGGCTGATCTGACGGTGCACGGGATGAGGCATGGCGGAATCTGATTCGGTCCGAGCGCGTGTCAGCTGGTGGGTTTGCGCACCGACAGGGAGCCTGTTGGCCCGAGCGGCGTGCAGCAGGGTCAGCGACCGGCAAGCGGCGTGTCGACGGGTTAAAATGTAGCAGCTACTGGGGGATACCACGTGCAGGAAACATCTCAACGCACTGAACCGCTCAGTGGCGAATGGCAGCGGCTGCTCGGCACGGAGCTCGAGCAACCTTACATGCGCGAGCTGTCGGTCTTTCTGCGCGAGCGCAAACGCCAGGGCGCGGTGGTGTACCCCGCAGGCGGTGAGTTCTTCGCCGCATTCAAAGCTTGCCCCTTCGAGCAGGTCAAAGTGGTTGTGCTGGGCCAGGATCCATATCACGGCCCCAATCAGGCACACGGCCTGAGCTTCTCTGTACGGCAAGGCGTGGCGATTCCACCGTCACTCAAGAATATCTACGCCGAAATGGAGACCGATCTCGGGTTAGCCCCCCCGGATCACGGGCACCTGCAAGCGTGGGCGAATCAGGGCGTGTGCCTTCTGAACAGTGTGCTGAGCGTCGAACAAGGGCAGGCGGGTGCGCACCAGGGGCGAGGCTGGGAACGGTTCACGGATGCCGCTGTTCGAGCCTTGGCCGAACAGCGCGAACACCTTGTGTTCATGCTCTGGGGGAGTTACGCACAGAAAAAGGGTCAGTTCATTGATCGCCAGCGGCACCTCGTCATCAAGAGTCCCCACCCGTCGCCGTTGTCGGCCTACCGCGGTTTCCTCGGCAGCAAGCCCTTTTCCCGGTGTAACGACTACCTCGGCGTGACCGGCCAGACGCCGATCAATTGGGCCCTGACCGACTGACTGCCGCGGTCGGCAAATGCTGCGAGCCGCTCAGGCTTCACTATGCTTGTGTGTCGGAAGCAGTAAAGACGGGCGAGTTCGCGGCATGTTCAGGGTTCCCACTTCAGTGTTCGCCGCCGGGGCGATGATACTCTCACTGGCGGGCGTTTCGGTGCACGCCGACTACAGCGCGCATCCCGCTGGCAAGGCCTTCGCTGAGCGCATGCTCACAGAGCACGGTATGCCGCTCGCTGACACGCAGGATTTGCTGTCCGGTGTGTCGCGCTACGACGCGGTCATTGAAGCCATGTCGCGCCCTGCGGAGAAAACGTTGACCTGGGCTGACTACCGGCCAATTTTCCTCAAGGCCGATCGGGCTGAGCAGGGCGCCGCGTTCTACCGGGAACACCGTCCTGTATTCGACGCCGCCGCCTCCCGCTACGGTGTGCCGGCCGAAATCATCACGGCCATCATCGGCGTCGAAAGTCGGTTTGGTCGCTACAAGGGCAAACACCCGGCGTTGCAGTCGCTTGCGACGCTCGCTTTCGACTACCCGCCCCGCAGTGCCTTCTTCACGTCAGAGCTCGAACATTTTCTGTTGCTCAGCCGCGAGGAGGGGCTCGATCCACTCAGCGTCAAGGGGTCCTATGCGGCGGCTATGGGGATGCCACAGTTCATCTCATCGAGTTACCGTGCTTATGCCGTCGATGGCGACGGTGATGGGCAACGCGACCTGTTCAACAATATTGACGATGTGGTCCACAGCGTGGCGAACTACTTCGCACGTCATGGCTGGCGGCCCGATGAGCCCGTGACAACAGTGGCAGCACCGAGCGGCGATGTGGCCGCGTTGTCGAAAAAGGGATACAAACCGACCTTGTCGGCTGCGGATCTTGACGCGGTCGGGGTAGCGGTGGAGTCGGTCAAGGGCAACGAATATGCGCTGATTCGACTGCGGGGCGCGAACGGCGATGAACACTGGGTCGGATACCCCAATTTCTATGTCATAACACGCTACAACCACAGTCCGTTGTATGCGATGGCCGTGTTTCAGCTGGCACAAGCTATAAAGAAGACACTGGATTCCAATAGCGCTCACAGTGGCAGCGACGTTTCGCTGCAGCTGGCGCGCACATCACAACTCAACCTGGGTACTGATTGATGCGAAAAGTGAATTCGCTCACCTCTGTCATCGCGATTGCGACCATGTTCCTCTCGGGCTGCTCCCTGTTGCCCGGCGAGAAGAGTTTTGACGAGCTGGCCGATGGTCCTGGCCGGATTCTGCAACCTGAGGAAGTCATCGACGCGGTACCGACGGACGAGCCCTTTGCAGATCTGGGCAACAAGAGCCCTTACTCGGTTAATGGCCGGTTCTACTACGTGATGGAAGACCCGACCCACTACCGCGCTCGCGGCGTGGCATCGTGGTACGGGAAGAAATTCCACGGGCGCAAAACCTCAAGCGGCGAAGTGTTCGACATGTACAGCATGACGGCTGCCCACCGAAACCTGCCGCTGCCAACTTACCTTGAAGTCACGAATCTTGATAACGGCCAAGTGGCAATCGTGCGTGTCAACGACCGGGGGCCCTTCGTTGACGACCGGCTGATCGACTTGTCCTACGCCGCTGCGATCAAGCTGGGCCTGGCTGATACCGGCACGGCAAATGTCGAAGTGCGGGCGATTACGGGCGATGAAATTGCCGGCGCACAGCAAATGGCCGAGGCAAGTTCGGCTGAGGTGCGCGAATCGGAGGGGGTTGAAGCCGATGCCGTCATGGCGTCTGCCACAGCCGGCGCCGATGCAGCTGCCGAGACGGCAACTGAACAGGTGGAAGACACCACCGAGTCAGTTGCGCAAGCCGCCGATGAAGCCGTCGACAACGCAGCGGACACCACAGCGCAGAGCGGCTCGGCGTCAGCGTCCGCCGCCGAGACCGTGGCCGCGGCTGACATGCGACTCCTGCAGCTGGGCGCCTTCAGTCGCCAGGCCGGTGCGGAGTCGGTTCGTGAGCAAGCGCTTGCGGCGGTGCCTGGATCAAGCGTCCAGGTGCTCAAGGCTGACCGCAACGGCAATGCGCTCTACCGGGTCCGCCTGGGGCCGATTGCGACTGCCAATATCGATGCGGCCAAGGCCTCACTCGCCACTGCCGGCCTCGGACAGGTCGCGGTGCTGCCGGTCGGCACGGATGGCGGAGAATGTGTGGCGGGTTGCCAGTAATCTTGTGACAATAGTCACTTGTTACCACAATCGGGCGCGCCGCCTTGGCGCGCCTTTGGCCCTACCTGTCTGCAGTCAACGCCCATGAATCACTCCCCAGTCCTGCGCACGGCACTCGTCGCGCTTGGCGTTTGGTTGTTCTCGCCACTTAGCCACGCCGCGGACGTGCTCAAACCCTTACCCTCAGCACCTTCACTGTCGGCCAAGGCCTACGTGCTCATGGAGTACGAGTCCGGGCGGTTGCTTGTGTCGCACAAGGAAATCGAGGCTTTCGAGCCGGCCAGCCTGACCAAAGTCATGACACACTACATCGTCAGCGACGAAATCGAGAAAGGGCTGTTGTCGCCGGACCTCGAAGTGACTGTCTCTGAGAAGGCCTGGCGCATGGAGGGCTCGAAGATGTTCATCGAGGTCGGCAAGCAGGTCAGTGTCGATGAGCTCATCAAGGGCATGGTGATCCAGTCCGGCAACGACGCCAGCGTGCAACTGGCGGAAGTCATTGCCGGCGGCGAAGACACCTTTGCCGATCTGATGAACCAATACGCTGCCCACTTGGGCATGCGTGACACGGTATTCCGCAACGCGACTGGCATGCCCGACGCGGAACACGTGACCTCGGCTCGCGATCTGGCGGTCCTGTCTCGCGAACTGATCCGACGCTTTCCCGATGCCTACGCGCTCTATTCCGAGCGCGAGTACGAATACAACAACATCCGCCAGAAGAACCGCAACGAGCTGCTCTGGCGAGACGACTCGGTAGACGGCCTCAAGACTGGCCACACCAATGCTGCGGGCTACGGATTGATCGCATCGGCCGAGCGCGACGGCATGCGCCTGATTTCAGTGGTGATGGGCGCAGACAGCGCGCAAAGCCGAATCAGCGAAACGGCCAAACTGCTGAATTACGGTTTTCGGTTCTTCGAGACCCTCCGGCTATTCAAGAAAGGCGAGTCGATGGACGAATTGCGCGTCTGGAAAGGTGCGGCACGCACAGTCCCGGTTGGCGTGCTCGAAGACCTCACTGTCGCCATTCCGCGTGGTCACGGTGAGCAGCTCGAGAGCAACCTCGAGCTGCGCCGGGGCCTCCAGGCACCGGTCAGCAAGGGCGACGAGCTTGGTGTGCTGGTGGTGTTGTCTGGTGGAGAGGTGTTGCTCGAGCAGCCGGTGGTCGCGCTCGAAGACATCGCCGAAGGCGGATTGGTCGAGATCGTTCGAGACAGCATTCTGCAAGTCTTCGAGTAGGGAGCACAGGCCATGCGGTCCGACGATACGCTGTTGGAATTCCCTTGCGAGTACCACGTCAAAGCGATGGGTCGCCCGGACGCGGCAGGCTCGGGTGATGACTTCAGGGCTCTGGTGATCGCGTTGGTTGCCGCGCATGTGGATCATCTCGACAAAGACAGCGTGTCATCCAACCCGAGTTCAGCCGGAAAGTACCTTGCTGTCACGGTTCGATTTCAGGCAGAGAGCAAGGTGCAGCTCGACGCGATCTACCAGAGTTTGACCGACGAACCACGCGTGCTCGTCGCGCTTTGATACGGTGGCTGTGCCCGGAACACTCATCCTGCGCTCGCTCGGTGAGGTCGAATACCCCGAGGCTCAGCGCCTGCAGCGCGCCCTGACCGATCAGCGATCCGACACCTCTGCTGACGAAATCTGGTTGCTGTCGCACCCCCCTGTATTCACGCTCGGTCAGGCCGGTAAGCGTGAGCACATACTCGATCCTGGCAACATTGATATCGTTCAGAGTGATCGCGGTGGACAGGTGACCTACCACGGTCCCGGTCAGTTGGTGGTGTACACCTTGTTCGATCTCCGTCGCCACAATCTGGGTGTGCGGGCGCTGGTGACTCAGTTGGAGTCGGTCGTCATTGCCTTGCTCGCCGACCACGGCGTGGACGCTGAAGCGGACCCACAGGCACCCGGTGTGTACGTTTCGGGCGCAAAAATTGCGGCCTTGGGGCTGCGCATTCGACGCGGCTGCAGCTACCACGGCCTGAGTCTGAATGTGTCACTTGATTTGAGCGTTTACGATCGCATCAACCCCTGTGGGTACCCGGATTTGTCGGTGACACGCACCCGTGACCACGGTATTTTGGTCGACGAGTGGACGCTCGGTGAGTTGATTGCAGAGCGCTTGTCCGCCACGCTTGGCGTGGCGCGTATCGAACGGCAAGACCACCTGCCTGTTTTGGCTAATTGATCGGAATCTGACATGACTGATGAGTCTCACCGTTTTCGCGGCATTCCCATTGTCCAGGGCGGTGCGGTGCGTTCGGGGCAGAAATACGCAACCGACAATGGTTTCACGGCGATCAAGGATGGCTTGAAACGCAGGCCTGTCATCGAGGCCGATGCTGTGGATACCGACAAACCGCTCGCGAAGCCAGCCTGGTTGCGCGCACGTGTGCCCGGTGGCGGCAAGTACGGTGCGGTCAAGGAGACCGTGCGCGATCACCGGTTGGCGACGGTATGCGAAGAATCGAAGTGCCCCAATATTGGTGAGTGTTGGAGTGCGGGCACGGCTACGTTGATGGTCATGGGGGCCGTGTGCACCCGGGCCTGTCGATTTTGCAGCGTTGACACCGGCAATCCGCGCGGGTGGCTTGATGCCGAAGAACCGGCCAACACAGCGCGTTCCGTCCGGCTGATGGGCTTGCGGTATGTGGTGATCACCTCTGTTGATCGCGATGATTTGCCCGATGGCGGTGCCGGGCACTATGCGGCGTGTGTGAAAGCGATCAAGGCGCTTTGTCCGGATACCGCTGTTGAAGCCCTGACACCCGATTTCGACGGTCGCGCCGAATTGATCGAGCTGGTCGTGGATTCGGGCCTTGAAGTTTTTGCCCAGAACGTAGAAACAGTTGAACGCCTGACGCATCCGGTGCGTGATCCACGTGCGGGTTATGCACAGACCCTGGGCGTACTCGAACACGCGAAAACCTACCGGCCGGAAGTCCTGACAAAAACCAGTTTGATGTTGGGCCTGGGCGAGACAACTGACGAAGTGCTCGCCACGATGGATGATTTGCGTGCGCGACAGGTTGATGTTCTGACGCTCGGACAGTACCTGCGCCCGACCGCCAACCATTTGCCGGTCGAACGCTATGTGCACCCGGACGAATTTGCGGCGCTGCGTGACGCCGGTCTGGAGCGCGGTTTCAGAGAAGTGGTAGCCGGTCCGTTGGTACGCTCGAGCTACCGCGCCGAGCGTGTGCTGGACGGCAACAATGTCGGATTGCAATAGCTGACACCGTGCGAGCGCCAACACGTGAGTGACCTTCCCCAGATGACGCCAGAGCGGCGCGACCGACCGCGGCCGCCGAAACCCTGGTGGCGCCGCCGGCGACACTGGTTGTTGGGGCTGGTGTCGCTGTTGGCCATTGCCTTGCTGGTCGCAACGGTTGTGGCCATGGAAGCCTTGACGGTGATGGACGCGCGCATCGTCAAAGTCATGAACGGCCCGCGTTGGGAGATTCCGGCCCGGGTCTACGGCAGACCACTCGAGCTCTACGTGGGCACCACCGTCTCACCCGACAGCCTTGTCGCCGAGCTCGATCAGCTGGGTTACCGCCGCGATGATGCCATCGGTCCCGGCCGCTACGACGTCCTTGGCCAGCGCTGGTTGTTGCAAACGCGGGGCTTCCGCTTCAGTGACGGTGTTGAACCCGCGCGCCGGCTGCAGCTCGACTGGGATGGCGAGACGCTCGTTGCCATGCAGGACGGCAATGGGGATGCTGTCGATCTCGTGCGACTTGAAGCACCGCTGATCGGTCGGATTTCACCGGACGAGAGCGAGGACCGCTTTCTCGTCGATCTCGATCAGTTACCCGAGGGTCTGGTCGAAACGCTGCTGGCGGTTGAAGATTCGCGCTACTACGAACACCCGGGCTTGTCATTACGCGGCATCGCGCGGGCCATGCTCGCCAACATCAAGGCCGGGCGCTACGTTGCGGGCGGCAGCACGATCACGCAGCAGTTGATCAAGAATTTCTTTCTCAGCAGTGAGCGCACGCTCAAACGCAAGCTGACCGAGTGGCCGATGGCGTTGTTGCTCGAACGGCGCTACTCGAAGGATGAAATCCTCAAGGCCTTCATCAACGAAGTCTATTTTGCCCAGGACCGCAGCCGGGCAGTCCACGGCTTCGGTCTGGCGAGCTTGTATTTTTTCGGCCTGCCGATACAGGAACTGCAACACCATCAGATTGCCTTGTTGGTCGGCTTGTTGAAGGGCCCGAGCTACTACGACCCGATCAGGCGGCCCGAGCGCGCCCGGGCCCGGCGTGATGTCGTACTCAAGGTGATGCTGCGCGACCACATCATCGATCAGGCGCAATTCGACCTGGCCATTGCCCAGCCGGTTGAGGCCGGTTCGCGTCAAAGCGGCGCAAGTCAGCCGGCTTTTGTGGATCTGGTGCGCAAGCAATTGCTTCAGGATTATGATCTTGCTGACCTGCAGCAGGGCGGGCTTAGTATTTTCACCGGCTTCGACCCGACCGTGCAGTCTGCGCTCGAGTCGTCTGTGGCATCGCGCATGGCAGTATTCGATGCGGTAGATCAGGTCGGCGGCACGCCAGGCGATGCGCTTGAACTCGCGGCTGTGATCACCTCG
>CALDHJ010000241.1 GCA_937941555.1 uncultured Granulosicoccaceae bacterium
ATGTGTATTTCGCGCTGACCGGTGGTCAGTTTGACGGTCACGAATTTGTGCCGGGTGCCGTAGCACGTGGCGCCAGTGCAGTCGTAGTGGAGCGTGAGTGCAGCGAAGACGTGCCGCAGTTAGTGGTTCGCAACGCGCGCCAGGCCCTTGGTGAAATTGCGGCGTTGTGGCTTGCGCAGTCGAACGCCAAGCGGGTTGCCTTGACCGGCAGCAACGGCAAGACCACGGTCAAGGAAATGCTGCGCTCGGTGTTTTCATTGCTCGGCAATACGCTCGCGACTGACGGCAACCTCAACAACGATGTCGGCCTGCCTCTGACTCTTTTTCGAATCGACCGCAATGTGGAATACGCGGTCCTCGAGATGGGTGCAAACCACGCCGGCGAAATCGATTGGCTCGCGTCTCTGGTCAAGCCTGATATCGCGGTGGTCAACAACGTCGGCCCGGCGCACCTCGACGGCTTCGGTAGCTTGCAGGGCGTTGCGGCAGCCAAGGGCGAGATATTCGAGCACGTGAGCGCGGATGGTGTGGCGGTGGTGAATCTCGATGAATTTGCCGCCGATGACTGGATCGCACGCACGTCAGCCGGTCGGGTAGTGGGATTTTCGTTCAAGTCGGGTGGCGATCTGCACGCCGAGATAGTCGCTGATGGCGAGATCGATATCGTCGAAGCGGGTGAGACCCATTCGCTGCAGATTCCACTGGCCGGCGAACACAACCTTCAGAACGCCTTGACCGTAGCCGCGGTCTGTCGCGGCCTCGGTGTTGAGTGGTCCGTGATTCAGGCGGGCCTTGCCGCAATGAACGCGGTGCCGGGGCGACTCGTTTCCAGCCGTGTTGGCGGCGTGTTGATTCTCGACGACAGCTACAACGCGAACCCCGCTTCTGCCGCTGCGGCGCTCAAGGTGCTCGCGGGTCACACGGGTGGTCGTCGCTGGTGCGTACTGGGTGAGATGGCCGAATTGGGCGAGGATGCCGGCGACCTGCACCGCAAGGTGGGTCGTCAGGCGGCGCAACTGGGTATCGAGTGCTTCCTGAGCATTGGCGAGCACGCTGTTGATGCACGGCGCGGTTTCGGCGCCAAGGGCGTCGACTACCGTGATCACGACGCGCTGATCGGCGACCTCGTCGCTGCGGTGCAGCCCGGCGACACGGTGTTGGTGAAAGGGTCGCGCTCGGCAAAAATGGAACGTGTGGTGGATGCGGTGAAAGCCGCGCTCGAGGAGCGTCTCGCATGATGCTGCTCCTCTCGGACTGGCTGGGCCAGTTGGATTCCGGTTTCGAAGTGCTGCGGTACGTGACGTTGCGCTCGATCATGGCGGCACTCACGGCGCTGCTCATCTCGCTGCTGATCGGTCCGCGCCTGATCCGTTTCCTGACCCGCGAAAGCATCGGCCAGCAGGTGCGTGACGACGGCCCGGCTTCGCACTTTGACAAGCGCGGCACACCGACCATGGGCGGCGCCTTGATCCTCGTCGCCATGGCCGTCTCGGTGCTGTTGTGGTCCGATCTCGGTGTGCACCAGGTCTGGATTGTATTGATCACCACCCTCGCGTTCGGCGCTATCGGGTGGGTCGACGATTACCGCAAGATCGTGCACAAGAACAGTGCCGGATTGTCCGCGCGCGAGAAGTACACCTGGCAAACGCTCTGCGGATTCGGCGCAGTAGTGGCCTTGTACGCCCTGTCCGAGTCACCGGTCGAAACAACGCTGATCGTGCCGTTCTTCAAAGACCTGACCCTGGCGATGGGCATCCTGTTCATCCCCTTTGCCTACCTGGTAGTGGTCGGGACCAGCAACGCGGTCAACCTCACTGATGGCCTGGACGGTCTTGCCATCATGCCGACGGTGCTGGTCGCCGCCGGGCTTGCGGTCTTCGCATATCTCAGTGGGCACTCCGTATTCGCCCAGTACCTGAACATCCCCTACATCCGCGATGCCGGTGAAATGGGGGTCATCTGTGCTGCCATCTGCGGTGCCGGTCTTGGTTTCTTGTGGTTCAACACCTACCCGGCTCAGGTATTCATGGGCGATGTCGGCGCGCTGGCGCTCGGCGCTGCGCTTGGGTTGATTGCCGTGGTGGTGCGCCAGGAGCTCGCGTTGTTGGTCATGGGCGGTGTGTTTGTCATGGAAACCGTCTCCGTGATTCTGCAAGTGGCCTCGTTCAAGCTCACGGGCAAGCGCCTCTTTCGCATGGCGCCGATCCACCACCACTTCGAGCTCAAGGGCTGGCCCGAGCCCCGCGTCATTGTCCGTTTCTGGATCATCACCGTCATTCTGGTGTTGGTCGGTCTGTCCACGTTGAAGATTCGCTAAGCCTATGCCTGCGCTCGATCTGACAAAGCGATACACGGTGGTCGGCCTCGGCGTGACCGGGCGCTCCGTGGTGCGTTTTCTACGGGCGCGCGGCGCAACCGTGTTTGCAGTAGACGAGCAGGCGAATGCTGACGTTGCAGCGTCGGTGGAGTCAGAGTTTCCCGGATTGGGTTGCTCGGTTGGGCCAACAGACGCGAGCTGCCTCGACCATACCGATGTGCTGGTACCGAGCCCCGGTGTGCCTCGAGACGCAGACCTGGTTGCGGCCGCCCGCGAGCGCGGTCTCGAGATCGTGGGCGACATCGAGTTGTTCGCGCGGGTGGTTGATCGTCCGGTCATTGCGGTGACGGGCACGAACGGCAAGAGCACGGTGGTGTCGATGGTCGACGCCTGCGGCGCGGCAAGTCATTTGCGCGTGGCGACCGGCGGCAACCTCGGCACGCCGGCGCTCGATCTGCTCGCGGACGGTGTCGATGTCTACCTGCTCGAACTTTCCAGTTACCAGCTTGAGACAACGTCATCCCTCGCACCGTTTGCTGCGGCTGTGCTCAATGTCACGCCTGATCACCTCGACCGCTACCCAGGTGGCCTCGATGAATACGCGGCGGCGAAAGCGCGGATCTTTCGCGGCGCACAGCATTGCCTTGCGCCGCTGGGCGACGTGCTTGCACTGCCGCGCGAATTGAACGACGGCCAGCAACTGACCACGGTGGCGGTGGAAGGTGAGGGCGCTGATGTGGCGGTTATCGAGCGCGCCGGTTCGCAGTGGATCGCGGTCGGTGGTAAACCGATTCTGCCCGTTGGTCGGGTTGCGGCACCGGGTTCGCACAACCTCGTCAACGCGTGTTTTGCCGCTGCGCTTGCGCGCCTGGCGGGCCTTGCCAATGACGCCATTGTCGACGGCCTGTCGTCGTTCACAGGTTTGCCCCACCGCACCCAGTGTGTGCGCCAGGTCCACGGGGTCCGGTTCATTAATGATTCCAAAGGCACCAATGTTGGTGCGACCTGTACCGCCCTCGAGGGTATGACGGCGCCGACAGTTCTGATCGCAGGCGGTGTGGGCAAAGACCAGGATTTTCAGCCGCTCGCTACCGCGCTTCGCCAGAAGGGCCGCGCATTGATCGTCTTTGGTCGAGATGCTGAACGCATTGCATCGGCTGTCAATCGAGCCGTCCCGACGCATACGGTCGGCCATCTCGACGAGGCAGTGTCGTTGGCTCAGTCATTGGCTCAGCCGGGAGACACCGTGCTGTTCTCGCCCGCCTGTTCAAGCTTCGACATGTTTCGCAATTTCGAAGAGCGCGGTAACGCGTTTGTCGAAACCGTGGAGGCCTTGTCAGCATGAGCTTCAATCTGTTTGTCGGCCCAAAGGGCAAGTCTTTGTCGGTTGACCGCGCCGTCAGCGCACTTGACTGGCCACTGATCGGATTGCTGTTTCTGATGCTCGGCATTGGTCTGGTGGTTGTCGAGTCGGCGTCCATCACGGTTGCCGAGACGCGCCACGGTGATCCTTTCTTCTTTCTCAAACGACAGCTCTTTGCCGTGCTGCTCGGGACGGCTGTTGCGCTGTGGATCGTGTTCCGGTTCACGGTCGAAGACATGGAAAACTGGGCGCCGCTGATCTGCCTCGCTGTTCTTGTGGCACTGGTGGTCGTGCTGATTCCCGGTATCGGCCACAAGGTGAACGGCGCACAGCGCTGGATTCGCCTGGGTGTCATGAATGTGCAGGTGTCGGAGTTTGCGAAGATCGCAACAACGCTCTATGTCGCAAGCTACCTCATGCGCCATGGCGAGCGGTTGCAATCGAGCTTCGACGCGTTCATCAAGCCACTGATTCTGTTGAGCCTCGCGGGCGTTTTGTGCCTGCTCGAGCCGGACTATGGTGCGACAGTCGTGTTGATGACCATTGCCGTCGGGATGATTTTTCTCGGCGGTGCGCGGGTGGGTCAGTTCTTCCTCTGTCTGATTCTGTTGGTCGCGATCGGTGGATTCTTCATCTACATCTCCGACTACCGGATGAACCGGGTCGTGAGCTTTTTCGATCCGTGGTCGGACCCCTTTGGCGGCGCCTTCCAGTTGGTGCAGTCGTTGATCGCGGTTGGATCGGGTGCACTGACCGGTGTCGGTTTCGGCGGCAGCGTCCAGAAGTTGCTCTACCTGCCCGAGGCACACACGGATTTCGTCTTCGCGGTCTACGCCGAGGAATTGGGTTTGATCGGTGTTGTTGTGCTGGTCGCGCTCTATGCATTGCTGGTTGCCTTGATGATGCGCGTCGCGCGCCGGGCCGAGCGTGTGAACCGTGGCTTTGGGGCGTTCGTTGTCTACGGCGTGACCATCTGGGTCGCCTGCCAGACGTTCATCAGCATGTCGGTCAACATGGGTTTGTTGCCGACCAAGGGTCTGACGCTGCCGTTCATGAGTTATGGCGGGAGCAGCGCGCTGGCGTTGTGCATTGCCTTCGGGATCGTGGTTCGGATCGGCCTGGAAGCCACGCTCTATGACACGCGGGAGGGCCGGTCATGACGGACCGTCCGGTGTTGATCGCAGCTGGTGGAACCGGTGGCCATGTGTTTCCGGCACTCGCAGTTGCCGAGAAGCTCCAGAAAGCCGGTGTGCGGGTTGTCTGGATGGGCACGCGCCGCGGTATCGAGTCGCGCCTGGTGCCGGATGCCGGACTGGATATCGAGTGGATTTCAGTCAGTGGATTGCGTGGCAAGGGTGTCCTCAAGCTGCTGCGGGCGCCGATCGATATCGCTGTCGCCTGCTTTCAGGCGATGCTGATCGTGCGCCGCCAGAATCCCCGTGCGGTGCTGGGTATGGGGGGCTTCGTCTCCGGGCCGGGTGGTCTGATCGCCTGGTTGTTGGGCCGCCCCCTGATCATCCACGAACAAAATGCCGTGCCGGGCACAACCAACCGCTGGCTGTCACGTATTGCAAGCCGCGTGCTCGAAGCGGTGCCGGGCACTTTCGCCGAGCGCATTGGTGCCTTGTGTACCGGGAATCCGGTGCGAGATGCGCTGCACCGCACCCCCGTTGTGGCGGCCTCCACATCGTTGAGTGATTCACCGCTTCGCGTATTGGTCCTTGGTGGCAGTCAGGGCGCACGCGCCTTGAACATGGTGGTGCCGGTCGCGGTCTCCCGTTCGACGCACTTCGATGTCTGGCATCAATGCGGACGCACAGATGAAGACACTACCAAGCGCCTGTACGCAGAGCAGGGTATCGACGCACGTGTCGAGGCCTTCATCGACGACATGGCCGAGGCCTACGGTTGGGCCGATCTGGTTGTCTGCCGCTCGGGTGCCATGACCGTGGCGGAACTCGCTGCGACCGGACGGGGTGGTGTGCTGGTGCCGTACCCGCACGCGATTGATGATCACCAGACGGCGAATGGCAGTGCGATGGTGCGAGCCGGGGCTGCAATGTTGTTGCCGGAAACCCAGTTTGATGCCGCAACACTGCACAACGTGCTGACCGAATTGCACGAGAACCGCGAGCGAGTTGTCGCTATGGCGACGGCGGCCCGCGCTCTGGCACGGCCACGGGCTGCAGACGATGTGGCGAGTCTGGTCGAGGAGTTAGCGGTATGAGCGACACACGCGTCTCTGCAGCCGAACGTTGGCCGCGTGAACGGGTCAACCGAATCCACTTCGTTGGCATCGGTGGCGTCGGCATGGGCGGGATAGCCGAAGTGCTGTTGAACCTTGGCTACAACGTGACCGGATCTGATCGCGCCGAAAATGCGATGACGCGTCAACTCAGCGACCTCGGTGCCGGTATCGTGTTCAAGCACGTTGGCGCGAATGTTTTCGGGGCTGACGTCGTCGTCGTGTCATCGGCCATTCGGGCGGACAATCCTGAAGTCGTCGCGGCCAACGAGGCGCGGATACCAGTTGTGCCCCGTGCCGAAATGCTTGCCGAACTGATGCGCTTCCGGCTTGGTATTGCCGTCGCCGGCACCCATGGAAAAACTACCACCACCAGCCTGGTGGCGAGTGTTCTCAGTGAGGGTCAGCTCGATCCGACTTTCGTGATCGGTGGTCGCCTCAACAGCGCCGGCACCAATGCCCGTCTGGGTCAGAGTGATTGGCTGGTGGCAGAGGCCGATGAGAGCGATGCGTCTTTCCTGCACTTGAATCCGGTGATGAGTGTGGTCACCAACATCGATGCAGACCACCTCGAGAACTACGGCGGCAGCTTCGATACCTACCGCAAGACATTCCTGGAATTCTTGCACCGGCTGCCCTTCTACGGGCTGGCGGTGTTGTGCCTTGATGATGAGAACGTGCGCGAACTGCTGCCGCAGCTGCAGCGCAAGTTCGTGACCTACGGAGAGTCGGCGGACGCTGACATCCGCGCCGAGAACATCCACGCCGATGGCCTGTGCATGGTATTCGACGCGGTGTTTGCCGAAGGTGTGCGTCTCGACGGCATTCGGTTGAACATGCCCGGCAAGCACAATGTACTCAACGCGCTGTCGGCCATTGCCGTCTCGCGCGAGCTGGGTGTTGGCCTCGACGATATCATCGGCGCATTGCAGCGCTTCCAAGGTGTCGGTCGACGCGTGCAGCGCTACGGCAGCACCGCGGTCGCGGGTCGCCGCGGCGTGTCGGTCGAACTCGTCGATGATTACGCCCACCACCCGAGTGAATTGCGGGCGACCCTCGCTGCCATCCGCGGTGCCTGGCCGCAGCGCCGGTTGGTCGCGTTGTTTCAGCCGCACCGCTACTCGCGAACGCGCGACCTGTTCGACGAGTTCGTTCAGGCGCTTGAAGGGGTCGACCTGCTGGTGTTGAGCGAGGTATATCCCGCGGGCGAAGAGCCTATCGACGGCGCGTGTGGTCGTGACCTTGCCAAGGCAGTCGAGTCCGCGAGTGGCCGCTCTCCGGTGTTTGTCACTGACCTGCAAGACGCAGTGCCGCGGTTGCGCGTGCTGCTCGAAGACGGCGATGTACTGCTGACCCTTGGTGCCGGCAGCGTGGGTGCGCTCGCGGCCAAGCTGCCCGAACTGTTGCAAGATGGAGCCGTGTCCAATGTTGGCTAAATCGCACAATGTCGCTGCATTCGGTCGGGTTGCTGTTGTCATGGGCGGCGATTCGGCTGAGCGCGAGATCTCGCTGCTCAGTGGTAACGCGGTGTTGGCGGGCTTGCAGCGTGCAGGCGTTGACGCGTACGCATTGGATGCCAGTGGCGACGTGGTGTCCGCACTCAAAGAGGGCGGATTCGATCGTGCGTTCCTGATCCTGCACGGTCCGGGTGGTGAAGACGGCTGTCTGCAAGGGGCTCTCGAGACCGCGGGAATCGCCTACACCGGCAGCGGTGTTCTTGGATCAGCCTTGGCCATGGACAAGATGCGCACCAAGCAGATGTGTCAGGTGCTCGATGTGCCGACCCCGGCGTGGCGTCGCGTCAACAGCGAGGTCGATTGCGAACTGGCAGCCGAAGCGCTCGGATTGCCGTTGATCATCAAGCCCAACCGCGAAGGCTCGAGCGTCGGTGTGTCGAAGGTTGAGGCGATGCAGTCGCTTGCGCCGGCCTGGGCTGAGGCGAGCCCGTATGGTGCGGTGCTGGCGGAGCAGTTTATCGCCGGCATCGAGATTACCGCCACCATACTCAACGGCCAGGCACTGCCACTGGTCAACATGGTGCCGAAGAACGAATTCTACGATTTTGATGCCAAATACCGTGACAGTGGCACGGTCTACCACTGCCCGGCAGATATCGATCCGGAGCTGACGCGTCACATTCAGTCACTTGCCCTGGCGGCGTTTGCCGGCGTGGGTTGTTCGAGCTGGGGTCGGGTCGATTTCATTCTCGACTCTGAAATGCAACCCTGGTTGATCGAAATCAATACCGCACCGGGCATGACGGAGACCAGTTTGGTGCCGATGTCCGCGCGGGAATACGGCCTGAGTTTTTCAGAGCTGGTCGTCAGCATTCTGGCAGCCAGTTGCGAGGTCGGTGCATGAACCTCGCCGCGACACAAACCGGATCCGTTAACTTGCCTGTCGTGTCTCGGCGTGCGGTGTGGTTGTGTCTGACAGGTTTGCTCTTGGCAATGGCTCTGGTGGTGTTCCTGCGCTACGCGCTAGACCCGGATCACTATCCGGTAACGGGTATCGAGATTCACGGCGCCACGCTCTACGCCGAGCGCGAAACGCTCGAGCGCATTGTGTCGTCCTACGCCTCGGATGGTTTTTTCGGTGTCGATTTGCAGGGGCTGCGCGGGTCCATCGAATCTATGCCCTGGATTCAGTCGGCGTCGTTGCGCCGTCTCTGGCCGGGTGTGTTGGTGGTATCGCTTGTCGAGCACCAACCACAAGCCGGCTGGAATGGCGATGAGTTGATTGGCGCTGATTTCAGTGCGTTTACGCCACCTCAATACCAATTGGAAGGCGAGGCGCGGTCGCAGTGGCTGCGGTATTTCTCGCAACTGCCTCAGCTTTATGGCCCCGAAGGTCGCCACGCCGCGCTTTTTCAGATGTTTGTCGCGATGAATGAGGCGCTCGCGCCGGTCGGCGACAGCATTTTCGAACTGGTTGAGGACGCGCGTGGTGCCATTCAGCTGAAGCTGGAAAGTGGCGTAGATGTCCATTTGGGACGGCAGAACATGCTCGCGCGGCTTTCACAATTTGCAAAGGTGTACAACCACGTGGTGGCACCGGATTTACAGAACATACGACGTATAGATATGCGTTATCCAAACGGATTCGCCGTTGACTATGGCATCAACGAAACGGCACGCAAACAGGGGGAGGACTGATGTCCAAGCGTGGAGACAAACAAATGATCGTTGGGCTCGATATTGGCACGACGAAGATCGTTGCCATCGTCGGTGAAATGGGCCCGGGTGGCGAGCTGGAAATTGTGGGCATCGGATCCCACCCGTCTCGCGGCTTGAAAAAAGGGGTAGTGATCAATCTCGAGTCGACTGTGCATTCAATCAAGCGCGCGGTCGAAGAGGCAGAGTTGATGGCAGGGTGCCAAGTGCACTCGGTGTTGGCGGGTATTGCCGGCAGCCACATCAGGGGCATGAACTCGCATGGCATCGTCGCGATAAAAGAGCGTGAAGTCAGCGACGCGGATGTAGAGCGGGTTCTCGATGCAGCGAAGGCTGTTGCCATCCCGGCGGATCAGCGTGTATTGCACGTGATTCCCCAGGAATACCTGATCGATGACCAGGATGGGATCAAGGATCCGGTCGGCATGGCTGGTGTGCGCCTCGAAGCCAAAGTACACCTTGTTACGGGTGCCACAAGCGCGGCTCAGAACATCGTCAAGGCAGTCAAACAGTGTGGTCTGGAAGTCGACGACCTGATTCTCGAGCAGCTGGCATCGAGCTATGCGGTCCTGACCGATGACGAACGTGAACTCGGTGTGTGCCTCGTTGACATCGGTGGCGGAACCACCGATATCGCGGTGTTCACCGAGGGAGCAATTCGCTTCACGGCAAACATTCCGATCGCGGGTGACCAGGTCACGAACGATATTGCCGTGGCGTTGCGGACTCCGACTCAGCACGCAGAGAAGATTAAGACCGACTACGCCTGCGCGCTGTCTCAACTGACACACAGCGAAGAGATCATTGAGGTGCCGGGCGTGGGCAAGCGCGAAGCGCGGCAACTCTCGCGGCACACGCTCGCCGAAGTGGTCGAGCCACGCTACGAGGAATTGTTGACGCTGGTTCAAGCCGAGCTGCGGCGCAGCGGCTTCGAAGAGTTGTGCGCGGCCGGCATCGTACTGACCGGTGGCAGTTCTTCAATGGAGGGCGTCGTTGAGCTCGCCGAAGACATTTTTCAGACGCAGGTTCGAGTCGGTGTCCCACAG
>CALDHJ010000242.1 GCA_937941555.1 uncultured Granulosicoccaceae bacterium
CGAACAGTTCGAGGTGTGCGCCCGTGACCACCTCAACGAACACACCGACCGTCGCCTAGCCGTGCTCGATCCGATCTTGGTTACGCTGACCAACGTACCAGGCGAAAGAGATTCAATATTGACGTACACGTCTCTACCGAATCACCCTAAGTATCCCGAACGCGGCGAACGCCAAGTGTCACTAGGCCCCCGCCTGTACATCGAGCGCGAGGACTTCAGCGAAGAGCCACCGCCGAAGTGGAAACGCCTCAAGCCCGGTGGCGAGGTTCGGTTGCGCGGAGCTTGGGTTATCCGCTGCGATGAGGTCGTGCGTGACGCCTCGGGTGAGGTTGTCGAGTTGCGGTGCAGCGCCGACCTCGACACGCTCGGAAAGAACCCCGAGGGCCGAAAGGTCAAAGGCGTTATCCACTGGGTCGATGCCGCCACTGCCCTGCCGGCAGAAGTGCGCGCCTACGACCGCCTCTTCACGGTTGCCAACCCCGCAGCCGAAGACGACATGATGGCTGTGGTCAACCCAGGCTCGCTCACCGTCCACGCCAACGCGCGTGTCGAAGCGGCACTTGGCAGCGCGGAGCCCGGCGATGGGTTTCAGTTCGAGCGCACCGGCTATTTCAGTGTCGACCCCGACACCGACTCCGACACACTGGTGTTCAACCGCACCGTGGGCCTGCGAGACACCTGGGCGCGCTGACACGAAAACGGGCCCACAAAGTGGGCCCGAGTCCGCCATCAAACAGTGCGCTCAGCGCAGTGCCAGAATGCGAAATTGCACACGCTGATTGAGCGCAGTCTCGCCGTTGCTTGCAACCGGTCGGCTGTCTGCATAGCCCGACAGTTTCAAGCGCTCCGGCGCGATGCCGCGTTGGACTAACGCCGACGCGACACGCCGGGCGCGCTCGGCTGACAGGCCGAAGTCCGACCCGCCCCATTCCGCGGCATCGCTGTGGCCCTGAACCTCCAGAATCAAACCCGGATAGGCCGCGAGCAGTTTCGCAACGGCGTCGATGCCAGCAACGGCGTTTTCGGTCAGAAAACTCGAATCCCGGTTGAACGGCACGTTGCCGAGCTGACCGCCGGGTGACGCCACCTGGGCTGAAGCAGACGACGCTGTCGTGGCCGAGCCGGTTGACGCGGCAACCGCCGATGTCGCTGTAGCGCTGCGGTGGCAATAGGTGCCCTCACCGAAACCCTTGATCAGGGATACGCTGGCGAGTTTGGTATCGCGATCGAAGTGGTCGTACTGCGCGCGAACAGACAACCCGGCACCGAGGTGCACGCTGGTGCTCAATCCGCCAACCAGCGTCGACGACGCGGAATCGTCACCGTCGACCCCACGGTAGGCGGACGACACATGGCCGACGCCGAGGGAAGCCGAGAGGCTCAGCCCAACGCCGTATGCGCATTCGGAGCCGAACAGTTGCTTGCGCCCCGCGACGCCGCTGACACGGCGTTCGAGTTGGCCGTCCGGTCCGAGCTCAAGCTCGCCGAAGTTGACGTGGAAGACCTCGAACGCGAACGGCTCGAGCGAGCGCCCGACAACAACTTTCCAGGGCAGCACATCATTCGGGCGCATCGCATCGTCGGAATCGAGAACCACGGTCTCGGGCGTGGTGTTGGTCTCGAGGTCAGCGCTGCCAGAGCCCAGGCCCACGTACCACTGGGCAGCGACCGGCGCTGACAGAAAGACAGCCAAAAGTGGGAAAAGAGATCGTGTAACGCGACAACTTTGCATGGTAAATCCTGTAAATCTGATGGGGCCTCGGCGCCTGCCACGGACCACTCCGCCGCATCGCCCATTCGCCGCGAGCGTGTCGCAGGGTCGGCAAGTGGATGGTCAACCGTTTACCGACTCGGACGCAAGCGGCTACACTGTCGCACGCTGTCCCACACCACCGGAGTTCACCGCATGCGTATCAGCACGGGTACACTTTTTCTGTCAGTTTCTCTCCTCGCGTTGTCCGCGTGCACCCAGGAGACGCAGAACAAGCTCGGTCGGGCCATGCAGAACTGGACTGGCACCAACGGTGTATTGGAGATCTACAGCGGCGGCACGTTGGTGCGGCGATTCATGCGCATCGACAAAATGACAACCGGCACAGGCACCGAGAGCGGCGTGCCACGCGCCTACCGCTTCGGCTACGGACACCTCGACGCCAACCTCGATGGCGAGATCGGCAGCGACGAGCAGAAAAAGGTGTATTTCGAAGTCTCGGACTACTCCACGCAGTATGTTTTCTACGAAAACCCGAACTGATCGAGTCCAGACCCGTCAGCCCCACTCTCCCGGAATCAACATGCAATTCGAAACGATGAACCAGGCCCTCGCGGACGCTTTCCCCGGCGACAGCGCACAACTCGACGGCGACGGCTACAAGTTCGAGGCGACCGTGGTCAGCGCGCAATTCGACGGCATGCGAACCCTCGCCCGACACAAGCTTGTCTACGCCGCACTCGATTCGTTCATCAAATCCGGTGAGTTGCACGCTTTGACCATCGTCGCAAAAACGCCCGAAGAAGCGCAGGCCGACTGACACCGCCTCAAACTGCCAAGCCCGTCACACTATTTCGTCCGCGACCGCGACCAACGCGCCGAGCGAATGCGCCGGCATCACGCGGTCGATGCTCGGCAACGCGGCCCGTAGACACGGGTCGAGGGGCGGGCACGACGGGCGCGCCAGTAGCGGATGTAACCACAGCACCCGCCGCACCCGCCGACTGAGCAATTCGAGTTGCACGGCCAAGCGATCCGGCGGCGCTGTGTCGTAGCCGTCGCTCAGGATCAACACAGTCGACTTCTGCTTCAACACGGCATGCGCATGCACGCGCATGAATTCGTCGAACGCGTGCGCGATGCGGGTGCCGCCGCGCCATCCCATCTCAGTGGATGCCGTGGGTGTCTTGGCGCGCAGCGGACGCACGAAATCCCCGAGCGGTATCAGGTCGGTGTCGAAGCCGTATACATCACAGCGCTCGAAGGCACCGGCTAGCCCCTTCGCAAAACGCAGAAAGAACTGCGAATAGGCCGTCATCGATTGCGACACGTCCACAAACACCACAACGTGCGGCAATTGCCGCCGTGGCTGGCTGAAGGCGAGCTTGAAGGGTTCGCCCGCGGTTGCGTGAGCGTGGCGCAAGGTACGCGAGAATCGCACTCGCCCCCGTTTCCCCTGGCAATGCCGCCGACGCAGCTGACGCCTCACGCGCTGCGAAAACGTCGCCATCCAGTCTTCGATATTCCGCATGTCACGCGGGTCGAAAACCGTGCCGAGATCGATGGACAGCACATCGTCGTTTGCATCGGCAGCGCCACCTGAGGCCGATTGTTCGGCGGGCTGGGCAAACACGCGGTTGGGCTGAGACTGCTGTGCGCCGGGTGGTGCGACACCCTG
>CALDHJ010000243.1 GCA_937941555.1 uncultured Granulosicoccaceae bacterium
GGTATGGTCTGGCCGGATTTGCGGCTCGCGGGTTTCTGGGTGGATTTGCGAGGGGTGTCGCGTTCAGTGGTGGAGGTGGAATGCCGGCGTGTGATGAGCACCCCTGTACCTCGACAGAAAAGTGTAATAAACCGAGATTGAATTCATGTCACAGAAGTCTGACGTTGGCAGTTGCGAGGCCAGGCGCCGGGTGTTAGTCACCGGCGGGTCCGGATCCATCGGTATGGCGCTGGCGCGTTACCATGGCCACGAATTCGAGATCCACAGCGTGAGCCGGGGCCCTGACGCGATCCAGATGCTCAGCGAGCTGTTCCCGGATGTGCGAACGCATCAAGTTGACATCAGAGACGGTGAGGGGCTGAAAAACCTGTTTCTTACGGTACGGCCCGACATTGTCATTCACGCTGCTGCGCTCAAGCATGTCAACCAGGCGGAAGTGAAGCCGACCCTCGCAGTCGAGATCAATGTGCTCGGCACTTTGAACGTGGTGAACGCCAGCATTGCTGCGAAAGTGCCGGTGTCGGTTGCCATCAGCACCGACAAAGCCTGCCAACCTGACAACATCTACGGTTACACCAAGAAGATCACAGAGCAGGTCTGGTTGGAACACCACAGACCCGACACGCGCTTTGTTTGCGCGCGTTTTGCAAATGTGGCGTCGTCGGATGGGTCCGTCATCCCCCTGTGGATCAATTCAGCTTTTGCGGGTGAGACTCTCAAACTGACCGACTCGCGCATGAACCGATTGATGTTCACGCCCAAACAAGCCATCGAGCTCGTCAATCTCTCGATCGATTTTGCGCTCATGTACGATGAACCCTTCGTACTCGCTCGCATCATGAAGGCCGTCAACATGCTGGAGCTTGCCAACGTCATTTCAGCCGAATTCGGAGATGGGCGAGCCCCCGAGATTGTCGGTGTTCGCCCGGGCGAACGGCTGAACGAGGTATTGGTCAGCCAGGCTGAACTGGGCTTTGCGTATCGCACTCAGGACCGCAAACACATCATGCTGCATTCAAGTGCCGCCGGTGTCGGGCGGCTTACCGAAGAGCTGTCATCGTTGACGGCGGATTACATGAACAAAACGGAGATACGCGAGTTGTACGCTGACTACGTCAAGAGCCGCTCAATCGGACGCCACGATGCGTCAGCGGGCCGAAAGGTGAGCCGCGGATGACTTGGCTCTTTTTCGCCTCTGCGGGCTTTGTGCTCTACGCCTATCTGTTGTTTCCACTGTGGCTCCACCTCAGAGCGCGCAACCTGCCCGAGCTCGAGGCCGAGGAGCCTGTGAAATGGCCCACCGTCAGCATCGTGATCGCTGCGCACAATGAGGCGGCAAACCTGCCGGCAAAGTTCAAGTCTCTGGAGGAACTGGACTATCCACCAGAAAACATCCAGTGGGTGGTAGTGTCCGACGGATCGAGTGACGACACGGTCGCGGTTGTCGAGGCCGCTTTTGTAGGCCATGACAGCCGTGTATTGCTCCACTACGACACCCCGAAAGGCAAGTGCGGTGCTCTGAATGCCGGCGTCGAACGGGCAACCGGGGAGATGATTCTCTTCATGGACGCCCGGCAACCGGTCTCGAGCAACGCCGCTCGCACGTTGATCCCGTTTCTGATGGATCCGGCAATCGGTGCCGCCACTGGCGAGTTGATCCTCTCCGAGGATTCGAGTCTGGAAGCAGCCAATTTCGGTCTGTACTGGCGCTACGAGAAGTGGATTCGCGACAACGAAAGCAAACTGTTTTCGACCACTGGGGTCACTGGTGCGTTGTACGCGATTCGGCGCGCTGATTTCGTGCCGAACCCCGAGGGCACCTTGCTTGACGATTTCGATACCCCGGTCGGCTTGCTCAAGTCCGGCAAACGCACCGTGTTTGTGCCCGGTGCTTATGCCTTCGACGCGGCATCGGACGATATCAAGCAGGAGTTTCGTCGCAAGGTGCGCAATCTGGGCGGCAACTGGCAGTCCTATATGCGCCACCCCTGGCTGTTCAACCCGCTCGTCAACCCGGTCTGGTTGCAATTCCTGTCGCACAAGTTCGCGCGCTTGCTGGTGCCCTGGGCGTTGATTCTGGCCTTCGTCGCGGCCGCTCTCGGTGATGGCTGGCTGCTCACAACCGCGTTCTGGGTACAGGTGGTTTTCTACGGGCTGGCGGTCTGCAGTTACCTCGACCTGCCCATTGCCCGACACAAGGCGCTGAATCTGCCGAAGGTCTTCGTGCAAATGAACGCCGCCGCGTTCATGGCGACCTTGAAATATTTCGGCAGCAGCAAAGCGATCAGTTGGCGCTGATCGCTGATTCGGGCCTCGCCCGCCAGTCAGTCAGCTGCGCGACAGGGCGGTGCGCCACGACAGCACAATAGCCCTGGCGAAACTTTGCGGCTTGGACAGGTGCGGGTTCTGCGTGGGCTGACCGGCCACGGCGTGGTAACATTGGCGCATTCAATGTTGTCGAGAATACGTTGTGAAACGACTCTGTTTTGGCTTGTTGATCGGGTTTCTGGTTGGCATGTGGTTTGGGATCAACATCGGTAAAGATCGGGTGTTCTACGACAACCCGCTGCAGGACAACACCCTGACAGGTGGCGCTCAGACGTCCAGCTTGACGCTGCATTCTCGCCCGTTGGGCTGAGAGCGGTTCGCGTGGGCGGCGGTCAATCCCGCGCTCACCCCACAGTGTTATCCAGCCTCAGTGTCATGAAACGCACGCTGGCAGCGCCAAACAAAAGAGCGAAAGCGGTGTCGAACCAGCGCCTGCTAGCTCGGTAGTGTGTGGCGACGCGGGCATGGGCAAACACGACCGCATAGCCGAAAAACACCAGCGCCGACGCCGTGATCAGGTAACTGAATGTGACCCAAACATCCATTTGTGATGCCTGAGGCGGCAAGGCAATCGCAAACACGCTCCCCCAGCCAATGACCGCCTTCGGGTTGGTGAGGTGCAGCATCAAGCCTCGGAAATATTGGTTGCTCTTGGCGACACGCTCTGCGCCGAGGTCTTGCGGTGACAAGGCGCGCCTCGCGGCTTGTATGGCAAGCCACAACAGATAGAGCGCGCCAATCCATCGGATTATTTCGAAGAGCCACAGGTTCGCGAGCATGATCGTGGACAGGCCGAGTGCAGCGGTCACGCCCCAGATGGCCGAGCCGGTGGTGATGCCCGCCGCGAGTGCCAGTGCGGGGTGTCGTCCGCTCGACATGGCGGTAGAGGATAGCGCCAGAGTTGCGGGTCCCGGGCTTGCGGCGCCGAGCATCCAGCCAACCAGCAACGCAACCAAGCCGATGTCCATTCAGCCCACGACCCAGTCGACTATGGCCGAGGGTGACGAGACGACACCGTCGGGTTGCCAATCCGAGAGCCGGGTGCCGGCGGGGAAGTATCCCCACTCGACAGCGAGTGTGCGCATGCCGGCGGCGTTGCCGGCGATGATGTCGCGCTCGGCGTCGCCAACGTAGAGGCAGGCTGCAGCGTCAACACCGGATTCCCGCGCGGCGTGCCATATCGGGTCCGGGTCGGGTTTGCGTTTTGGCAGTGTGTCGCTGCTGACGACGCTGGCGAATCGGTGTCGCAATCCCATTTTTTGCAACAGTGGCTCCGTGAAAGCCCCTGGCTTGTTGGTCACGATTCCGATTGCCAATCCGAGCGCGTCGAGTTGGTCGAGCAGCTCGGCAACACCTGGAAACAGGCAAGACTCATCAGCGAGACAATCACCGTAGTGGCGCAGGAATTCCGCAACACGCTCCGCCTGTTGCGCGTCGTCTTCCGGGGCCCCGAATCCGAGACGGGTCAGCGCGCGCGAGCCGTCGGAGACGAGGTGTCGGTAGGCACTCTCGTGTACTGGGCTGCGTCCGTGGGCTGCCAGCATTCGGTTCAGCGCGCCGCCCATGTCCGGCGCCGTGTCGATGAGCGTGCCATCGAGATCGAAAAACACCCCTTGCGTGGGTGTCGGTTCACACTGAGTTGCTGTCACGCGTGGGCTCTTGCGTGGGCGAGGTAGTTGACCGAGATGTCGTCGTTCAGGCGGTACTGCCGCGTCAACGGGTGGTACACCATGCCGCTCAAGTTCGCGAGCTGCATACCCGCGTGACGGCAATAGCGCGCCAGCTCGGCGGGCGTGATGAATTTGGCGTGATCGTGGGTGCCGCGAGGCAACAGCTTGAGTACCTGTTCGGCGGCGACGATGCCGAACAAATACGACTTGGGGTTGCGGTTGAAGGTCGACAGAAAGACATCGCCGCCCGGCACCACGAGGTGACCGAGCGCGTCGACAACCGAACCCGGATCGGGCACGTGTTCGAGCATCTCGAGGCAGGTGACGATATCGAACTGAGCCGGCTCGCGCTCTGCGAGCACCTCCGCAGCAATCTCGCGGTAGGTGATATCGAGACCCTGAGCAGAGGCGTGCTCACCGGCGACTGCCAGTGCATTCGCGGCGAGATCGATGCCGGTGACCTGTGCCCCGGCTTTTGAAAGCGCCTCGCTGAAGATGCCGCCACCGCAGCCGACGTCGAGTACGCGCTTGCCCGCCAGCTGCGTGCGGTCAGAGACAAACCGCAGCCGCAGCGGGTTGATGTCGTGCAACGGTTTGAACTCACCGTCCAGAGCCCACCAGTCGTCCGACGGGGTATCGAATTTCGCCAGCTCTGC
>CALDHJ010000244.1 GCA_937941555.1 uncultured Granulosicoccaceae bacterium
GATGTCGTGGTCAATTCGGCCGGCCACGGCCCCAAGGGCCCGGTGCTCGAAATGTCGGATCAGGACTGGCACGACGGGATGGAGGTCTACCTGCTGAACGTGATCCGCATAGCGAGGCTGGTGACGCCGATCATGCAGTCGCAGGGCGGTGGTTCGATCATCAATATCTCGACCTTCGCCGCGTTTGAGCCAGACCCGTTGTTTCCGACATCCGGGGTGTTCCGTGCCGGGCTTGCGAGTTTCAGCAAGCTCTTTGCCGACCAGTTCGCGGCCGAGGGCATTCGCATGAACAACGTGCTGCCTGGCTTCATCGACAGCCTGCCGGAGACGGCTGAACGTCGGGCGCGCATTCCGATGAACCGCTATGGGCGCGCAGCTGAAGTGTCGTCTCTGATCAGTTGGTTGGCCTCGGACGACGGCGCCTACATGACTGGGCAGAACCTGCGGGTGGATGGCGGACTGACAGCGTCTGTGTGATGCTGGTGGGCGGGCGCGCCTCGCGTCGTCCGCTCTCGTGTCACCGGTAGCTCTCCATGTTGGACGTCGCAGCACTTTTGTCCGTCGGTCTCGCTTTCTTTGTCGTGGCCGTGTCGCCGGGGCCAGCCACCTTGTCCAACGCCACGATCGCGATGCACTACGGTCGCAAGCCGAGCTTCGTGTACGGCCTCGGGTTGTCGACCGGATTGGTGTTCTGGGGTGTTGTTGCAGCCAGCGGCATGGGCGCCGTGCTGCAGGCGTCACTGCACGTGCTGATAGGGCTCAAAGTGCTCGGGGGGTTCTATCTCCTGTGGCTTGCGCTGCGCTCAGCCCGCGCCGCATGGACGCCCGACGCCGACGACCAGGCCCCTGTCGCCAGCCGCAACCTGTTCGTCAGGGGATTGGTGCTCAACCTCTCGAATCCGAAATCAATGGTCGCCTGGATGGCAGCGTTGTCGATAGGTCTCGATGCGGACGATGGTCTGCCCGCGGTACTGGCGGCGACGGCGGTGTGCATCGTGGTCGGCTTTGCCGTCAACGCGCTCTACACGGTGGTCTTTTCGATGCCCGGCATGATGCGTGGCTATCGACGTTGTCGACGGTGGGTCAGCGGCGCGGTCGCTGCGGTTTTCGCGGTGGCCGGTGCCGGATTGATTCGCTCGGCTTTCAATCCCTGAGGGTCAGTAGGGAAACCGGTTTGGCACGTGGAGTGTGGCGCTCTCGCTCTCCATCCATTCCTGCGTTTCCTGGCGGATGACCTTGGCACTCTTGCCTGCTGTCTCGTAGGGCGGTGCGATCACGAAATCCACCGTGCCCGGCCATTTCAGAAACGCGCGGCGTGGCCAGAATTCGCCTGCGTTGTGGACCACCATCACGACCTTGCGCGCGGTCGCCGAGGCGAGCAGGGCGCCGCCGGCCTTGTATTCCCGAAATTCGCCCGGCTTGAGCCGCGTGCCCTCGGGGTAGATGGTGACCCACAGACCGAGTTCAAAGCGCACCCGCGCCTGTTCGATGATCTGGTTGATCGCTTTCTTGCCCTTGTTCCGATCGATCGTGATGTACTGCAGCGCGGCCATGCCCCAGCCGAAAAAGGGCACGTAGAGCAGCTCACGTTTTGCGATATAGGTTGAGCTTGGCAGCGCATCGATCAGCACGAAGTTCTCGTAGGTGCTTTGGTGCTTGCTGAAGATGATGCTCGGTTCGTCGGGGATGTGCTCGGCACCCCGAACCCGGTAGTCCAGGCCGCAGATGGCTTTCAGGGCCACCAGCGTGACGCGGATATACAGCCGCACGATGCGGTAGCGCCACAACAGCGGCAACACGAAAGACGCCACCATCACGAAGCAGAACACGATGGTCCAGGCGAAAAACAGGACGGTGAACAGGGTGCTGCGTACGGCAGTCAGCAGTCGGGATGGGGGTTGATTCTCTGGCACGGTGTCAGCTTCCGGTGTCCTCAAGCAGCTGATCGACGACGTCTGCGAGGTCGTTGCAAACGGTCACATGCTGAGCGAGAGCAGGGTTTTCATCGAGGGTTCGCTCGCCTTTGCCCGTGCGCACCAGAAACGGCCGGGCACCGACAGCCATGGCGGCTTGCATGTCGCGCAGTGCGTCGCCGACGACCGGTACGTCCACCAGTTCGGTGCCGAGGCGCTTCGCCACATTCTTGAGCAACCCGGGTTTGGGTTTGCGGCAGTCGCATTCATCGCCGTCGCGGTGTGGGCAGTACAGAATCGCGTCGACGCGCCCGCCGAGCGTGTCGAGTGCGCTGTGCAGCTTGCGGTGGACGGCGTGCAGATCACCGAGATCGAACAGCCCGCGCGCAATGCCGGACTGGTTGGTCGCAACGACGACGCGGTATCCCGCCTGGTTGAGTCGAACGATGGCCTCGAGCGAGCCCGGAATGGCCTCCCATTGATCGGGCGATGCGACGCCCTCGGGACGCCACCCGTTGATCACGCCGTCTCGATCCAACACAACCAGCTTCATCGCGAGAGCTCCGACACGTCTGCCACCTCGGAGCATAGCGTGGTCAGATCGCGCAACAAAGTCAGGCGGTTTATACGAATGGCGTCATCATCGGTGTTGACCATGACCTGATCGAAAAAACGGTCGACCGGATCGCGCAGGGCAGCGAGTGCTGTCAGTGCTGCGGTGTAGTCGCCGGCCTTGAGGTGTGTTGCCACATCTTCCCGTGTCGAACCGATCGACTCGGCGAGCTCCCGTTCTGCCGGTTCGCTGAACAAGCTGGCGTCGACGTCGGCTTGCGGGATGTCGGCTTTCTTCAACAAATTGCGGCAACGTTTGTTGGCCGCGGCCAACGCTTCGGATTCCGGCAGCATCAGGAAACTCGATACCGCGCGCACACGTTTGTCGAAATCGAGGGGCCGGGTGACGTCGCGCGCCATCACGGCCTCGACAATGATCGTGTCGATACCCTGGTCGGTGTAGTAGCTGCGCAGGCGCTCGAGTGTGTACGGCAGGGCGTCGAGTGCTTTGTCGGTGTCACTGAGTTGCACGCGGAGCCCGTCGGCCGCCGCGTCGAACAGCGTGCGCAAATCAAGGTCGAGATTGCGCTCGATCAGGGTGCGCAACAAACCGAGCGCTGCACGGCGCAGTCCGAAGGGGTCTTTTGTGCCGGTCGGCTTCTGACCGATCGCGAAAATGCCGGCGAGGGTGTCGGCTTTGTCGGCGATCGAGAGCACTTGCGCGACGATGCCGTCCGCGGTGTCATCGCCCGCCTGTTTCGGGTGGTACTGCTGTTCGAGCGCCTGGGCGACGGCGATGGACTCGCCCTCGCGGTGGATCAGATACCGTCCGGCGATGCCCTGCATGGCGGGAAATTCGTACACGGTCTGGGTCATCAGATCGCACTTGCTCAGGCGCGCAGCCCGCTCGGTCAGCACCTGATCGGCTTCGAGCTCGCCGCTTATGCTGCGGCAGAGCCGCACCAGCCGCTCGGTCTTGTCATGCAAGGTGCCGAGCTGTTTCTGGAAGACAACAGACTTCAACGCGCTGACGTGAGAGCCGAGCGGCGTGTGCGTGTCCTGATCCCAGAAGAACTTCGCGTCGGCAAGACGGGGACGAATTACCCGCTCGTTACCTTCCCGCACGGTGTCGGGAGAGCGGCTTGCAATATTCGAGATGGTGATGAAGGCGGGCTTGAGCGTGCCTGAGTCGTCGAGCAGGGCAAAGTAACGTTGGTCGTCCTGCATCGTTTGAATCAGGACTTCTTTCGGCACACTCAGGAACGCTTCGTCGAATCGGCCGGCCAATGCGATCGGTTTTTCGACCAGTGCGGCGCACTCTTCAACCAGTTCGTCGGGCAGAACCGGAGTGCCGCCCAGCTCGCTCGCGAGTGCCATGACCTGCTCGCGAATGGTGTTGCAGCGCAGGTCGAAACTCGGTTCGACCTCGCCGTGCTCACGCAGCAGCGTGGCGTAGCCATCAGCGGTCGAGACGGTCAGGGCACCGGGTGCGTGGTACCGGTGTCCGCGCGTCTGGTTGCCACTCTCGAGACCGAGGGCCTCGACCGCAAGCGGTGTCGAGCCGTGCACCACACACAGCCATTGCACCGGTCGCAGGAAGGTCTCGTCGCCGTCGGCCCAGCGCATGCGCTTGGGCATCGGCAGTTGGTTGAACAGTCCGGGCAGTTTGTCTGCAAGCCATTCGGCCAGTGTCTGCCCGCTTTGCACAAAGGTATGGGCGAGTCGCTCGCCGCCCTTGTCGGAGACGCGCGCCAATTCGCTGATGTCGACTCCGCAGGAACGCGCGAAACCCAGCGCCGCCGGTGTCGGCTCACCGTTCTCGTCGAAAGCGGCCTGGACCGCAGGGCCCGTGCGGGTTTGTGTCTGGTCAGCCTGTCTGTCCTCGACCGCCGACACCACAGCGGCAATGCGCCGCGGCGTTGCGAAAAT
>CALDHJ010000245.1 GCA_937941555.1 uncultured Granulosicoccaceae bacterium
CCACATTTGATACGCGGTCGCTTGCCATGTTGATACACCTCCGAGAGGGTCTGAAGAATTCCAAGATCCTGAAGTTTGTTTTTGTCGGGATCATCTCCGTACCCTTCGTGTTCTTCGGATTCGGTTCCTACTTTACGGGCGGAGCGGATGTGGATGCAGCAACGGTCAACGGGCAAGCCGTGCCGACTGTGTTGTTCGAGCGCGCGAATCTTGATCAGCAACAGCGGATGCGGCAGATGTTCGGCGGCCGTGTGCCGTCAGAATTGCTGAACACGCGCGACATGCGCGAGGGCGTACTCGAAGCGCTCGTGAACGAAGAGCTCATGCTGCAACGCGCTCGATCCGACTACTACACGGTGTCGGATCTCGAACTCGCCAAAGCGGTTCAGAGTGACCCCAATTTCCTGGTTGACGGTCAATTTGACCGCGAGCGCTATCAGCAGATTCTCAGCGCCAACCGCAGCTCACCGCAGATCTATGAAGAGACGCTGAGGCGCCAATTGGTGCTTCAACAACTCTACCAGGCCCTGACCGCATCGGACTTCGTGCTCGAGGGTGAGAGTCAGCGCGTGGCTTCGTTGCAGGGCCAGGAGCGTGAGATCAGCCGTCTCCCGATCAGCCTGGCGCGGGTAAGGGACTCCCTGACGGTCACGGAAGATGAGGTGACCGCATACTACGACAACAACGTCGACGCGTTTATGCGGCCGGAGCAGTTCAAGGTGGCGTATCTGGATGTGGATGCGAGCACCCTTGCCGATGGCATCGAACTCTCTGACGCGGAAGTTGAAGCCTCTTACCAACGACGGGTCTCTGAATTCGGACGGCCTGAGAGGCGAGAGGCGTCGCACATCCTCATCAACCTGGAGGAAGGTGCAAGCGATGACGCCGTGGCCGATGCGCGAGCACGCATTGACGCGCTTCTCGCTCGGCTTGATAGCGGTGAAGAGTTTGCAGTGGTCGCTGCGGAAGGCTCGGAAGACGCCGGCTCTGCTGACATTGGCGGCAGTCTCGGTGAGTTCGAGCGTGGCGTCATGACACCGGCGTTTGACGACGCGGTGTTCAGTCTGGAGCAGGATGCCTACAGTGATGTGGTTCGCACTGACTTCGGGTTCCATATTATCAAGGTCGACTCGATCATCGAGTCCACGGCCGCGCCGCTTGAGGAAGTGCGCGACGAAGTCGAGAGCGAACTGCGTCGCCAATTGGTGTCAGAGCAGTTTGCGGATCAACGCGAGACCTTGTCGGCCGAGACTTTCGAGAATCCGAACAGCCTGGATTCAGCTGCCGATTTTCTCAATCTCGAGGTCGAAGTGTCCGATTGGATCAGTGAAGAGCTGACCGATGGTCTTGGTGCGTTCCCGGCGGTACTGGCGGCAGTCCAGACAGAAGACGTCAAAGATGAAGGGCTTAATTCGGAGCTGATCGATCTTGGCCCGGAGCGCGTCGTTGTTGTCCGGGTCGAGGATTACCAGCCCGAGGAAATCAAACCGTTCGACGAAGTACGTGAGCAAGCTGAAACGCTGCTGTTGGACGAGCGTGCGCAAGCGCGAGCGGACGAAATTGCGGACGAGGTTCTGGATGCTGTCAACGGCGGTGCGGACCTGGCCGCTCTAGCAGCAAACTATGATGCGGAGTACGAGGCACCCGTATGGGTTGGCCGACGCGGTGCTGAGGTGGACCCAGGCGTTTTGCGTGATGTGTTCGAGGCCGCGCATCCCAGCGGTGGCAGCGCGGAAATCGTGCGGTCCGTTCGTGGCAACGGCGATCCAGTGCTCGTCGCTATCCATGCCGTGCGCGATGGTGAAGTGAACGCCGCTGATCTGCACAGTGGCGGTGAGACCGCAGTCGAGGATGTGGCGAATCCGGACGACGCGAGAGCGTTGGCGTACGGCTCAGCGGCTTTCCGCGCGGTGCAGCAAGCGATGCGTGCCGATGCTGACGTAACCCTCAACGAACGCGTACTCGATCCCGATTTCGTGCCCTACGGTGCGCAAGGCCAACACGGCGGCATGTAAGGGCCCCGTGATCCGGCGGAGTGTCCGATACCGGGCTCTCTGATCGGTGCGTTTTGCAAGAACGGACCCTTTGTGTGTGCAGGCTAGTACTCGGTGGGCGGGCCGATAGGCTCCGGCGGGCATGTGCAGTGTGATCCACCATTTCGCCATGTGCCGCCCTGCTGGATCATCCTGTACTCGGGTGTTCACTCGGGTCCGACCGAAGCTGATTCGCAGGTGCTCCGGTGCCTCTAGACTACCCGCTCTCGAGTCTCGTCACGCCGGTGTAGTGTTAAGTGCTCGCGCTGCCGTGAGATGCCCGCTAGTCGCTGTTCTCCTGCCAATACCGCGTTCATCCAGTTGAGGTGTTTCGCTTGATTTCGATGCGTTACTTTGTAGAGCGATGTCCGAGAAGTCCCGCGTTGCACCCAGGCCTTATTCAACAAAGCTTGCATCCTTTTTGTCTCTGCGATGTCGGACGGCATGCGCCAGCTGAAGCGATTGCTGATCCAGTCACCGTTTGAGTTGATGCATTTTTCTTGTCCTGTGTTGTGCCTGCATTTGGAAAAGACACCGCCATCGCTTGTCTTAGCACGCCCTGGCTGATTCCCTTGCGACCACTGAAGCAGGACCGGCATACAACCCTCGAATGCGATCTTGATTTCCGGTGAATCTGGTCTGATGTGGCGACTCCCTCGGCCCCAGTGGGGGTCTCCGTCAGTCTGATGATCTCGGGTGCGCGTGTGCTTCGGTCTGCGGTGGTTGAAGAGGGCAGTCTGATTGACCTCTGGCGTACCTCGCGATTCCGCATCACGGCATCAGCTGTGATGTACTGGGCAACGCGTGCACAGTCTCAGTGTTTCAGAGGGTGAGTGAACCCCTTGTGGTTCAACGGCGTTCTTGCCGCCAACGGGTGAGTGCTTTGACGCGCAGCAGGGCCATGATCAGCAAAAGGTCCAGTGGTGACGGAGTTGTGTAATCAAACAGTTCTTTGATTCTGGGTGTGCATGAGTGTTTCTACATACACGGATTGCCGTGTATTCAGTGGAACGATGATGCCCTTGTGGAGTCAGTATGACTGTGTGCTCACTACCACGAGGAAAGACAAGCCATGTTCAAGCAAACGCTTATTGCAGCAGCTCTGACCGCTGCCAGTTCTTTTGCCATTGCAGGCCCGCAGTACGTTGACGAGTCCGGTTTTGCCGCAAGCGGATACGATGTTGTGGCCTTCTTCGGTCTGGATCAATCTGCCGTCGGTCAGAAGCAGCCCGAAGCCGTGCCCGGAAAGAAGAGCATAACCGCTGAATACAACGGTGCTACCTGGGCATTCTCTTCAGAGAAAAATCGCGACCTGTTTGTTGCCAACCCTGCAAAATATGCCCCGCAATACGATGGCCATTGCGCCTACGGTATTTCCCAGGGCGGGAAAGTGCCGGCCAACCCCAATCTCTGGCGCATTGTTGACGACAAGCTTTATGTGAACATCAATCCGGTTGTGGTCGGATTTTTTGAAGAAGATATTTCGGGGCTGCTGAAACAGGCTGAGCAGAAGTGGTCGGCAACCCTTGAGGGTGATGCCGCGTCGACGCGGAGCTGGAAGTCGATCAAATCGAATGACAGCACCTACACGACCAACGCTCCACAGCCTTGACTGACTGACAGTTCGTAGTGTGCTCTACGGGGTGCACGAACGAACAGGTTGAATTGGTTCTACACAGAGGAAAACACCATGAGCAAGAACAATACAAGCGCGGCGGTTATCGCCGGATCAATCGCGTTGGCACTGACGCAAGTGTCTGCAATCCAGACAGCACACGCCGGGGCGAAAGAGAAATGCTACGGCATTTCGGCAGCTGGACAGAACGACTGCGCAGCCGGGCCTGGCACCACGTGCGCTGGCACATCAACGGTCGACTACCAGGGCAACGCATGGACACTCGTGCCAGCTGGCGACTGTGTGAAGTACGGGGTCGAAGAGACTGTGGCCCAGTTCGAGTTGCCGGAGGACCGAATGGGTTCTCTGACCGCACTCGAACGTGATCTCCCCGAAGCCTGACTTCAAGTAGATTGAGTACGAATACCACCGGTACCAAGTTATGAGCCTGTCCGCAACTGAACGTCACAACTCCGCTACTGCCGACCCGCAGGTGGGCGATGCCGGGGCCGGCGCTCTGCCGGCTGTGGCTGGTTTGTGCCTCAAGTCGCAGCACATCGACACGATCTTGCAGGAGCAGCCGCCTGTGGGATGGTTCGAGGTGCACGCGGAGAACTACCTTGGTGCCGGTGGGGCGCCGCTCCACACATTGGAGCGGATTCGCGCAGACTATCCGCTGTCGGTTCACGGCGTGGGTCTTTCCATCGGCTCGGCCGCCGGGCTTGACCCGCATCACCTGGCGCGTGTTGCAAGCCTGGTCGAACGCTTTGACCCGGAGTCGTTCAGCGAACACCTCGCATGGTCTACGCACGATAGCGAGTTTTTCAGCGACCTGCTGCCCCTGCCTTACAACCGTCAGGTCGAAGATACCGTGTGTGCGCACATCGACCAGATCCAATCGGTTCTCGGGCGGCAAATGCTGTTGGAAAACCCGTCCAACTACCTGGAGTTGGATGAATCCGTGCAAGCGGAGTCGGAGTTCATTGCAGCGGTCGTTCGGCGCACCGGTTGCGGACTGCTTCTCGATGTGAACAACGTCTATGTGTCGGCGCAAAATTGTGGCTATTCGGCACATGAGTATATCGATGGGCTGCCATTGTCGGCTGTCGGGGAAATTCACCTTGCGGGTCATGCCATCGATGACACCGTGCCGAACGACCCGTTGTTGATCGATGCCCATGATCGTGCAATCTGCGACGACGTCTGGGAGCTGTTCGCCTTCACGGTCGGCAGGACTGGCGCCAAACCGGCGTTGATTGAATGGGATACAGCGATCCCGGAATGGCCGGTATTCATGGGGGAACATGACCGGGCCAACCGTGTCATGCAGCGGGCCAGTGCATCCACCGTACGGCTGCAACGGGCCTGAGTAATGGCTGACACTGCGTTTCATGGCCGGTTCGTGGATGCGCTTCGCGCGCCCGACTGCGCCAGTCTGTCATTGCAGAAGAGTGAGTCATCGAAAACGTCGGAGCGGCGTTTCAACGTCTACCGAAACAACCGTGTTGTCAGCCTGATCGATGCCTTGCGTTGCACCTATCCCGTGATTGCTCAGTTGGTCGGGGATGATTTTTTCAAGGCCAGTGCACGCGCGTACGTAGATGCAAATCCGCCGGTTCAACCGGTCATGGCGGAGTACGGTGAGTGTTTCGGTCGATTCATCGGAAGCCTGCCGACGACGGCCAAGCTGCCATTTCTGCGGGACATCGCTGAACTGGAATGGTGTCGACTGCAAGCTTTCCACTGTGCAGATGGCCCATCCATCAGCACAGTAACCCTGGCTGAAATCGATCCGGCCGAACTGATGCAGGCGCGACTCGTTCCACACTCGGCGTTGCGAATCGTTCGATCAAAGTGGCCGATCCATGGCATCTGGTTCAACTGCTCCCACCCGCAAGACGAGACGCCCGAGGTGAACATGAACAGGGCCGAGGGTGTTGTGATCACCCGCCCGGCGTTCGAGGTGCATAGCGCCGCCCTGGATCCGGCAGCAGTCGTATTTGCTGATGGCGTGTTTGCTGGCAAGACGATCGAAGATGCCGCGAGCGCAGCTCTCGCTATCGAATCCGGTTTCGACGTTGGCCGCACGTTACTGACGCTGATCGACATGGGTGCGTTCGCCGCACTCGAACTGAAATACAAACGGTAAGAAATACCCCATGACACA
>CALDHJ010000246.1 GCA_937941555.1 uncultured Granulosicoccaceae bacterium
TGTGCCTTGCCGTCGTTCCGGGCGTACATTGCGCTACTTTTTCGGCGGTAGGTGCCGTAGTACGGTGCCACTCGCGATGTCGTGCCACGTGCGTTTTTCCGCGTCGACAAGTGCCCAGAAATAGCCAGCGCCGAGACAGACAATCGAGAGTGTTGCAACCAACAGGCGCGCGGCGACTTGCCACCATGCCAGTGTGCCGCCGCGAGCGGAGAACAACGTGACACGCCAGGCACGCATGCCGAGCGTCTGGCCTCCATATCGCCAAAAACCGCCAAAAAATGCGGTAATTACAACAATCAACCAAATGCGAAGGGTGGTGTTCGCCGGTGGTTGACCGTTGGTGAAAAGCAAAGCGATTGCCGTTGCGATCATCAATATCGAGAAGAGCAACGCAGCGTCGTAGAGCATCGCACCAAGCCGTCTTGGCAGGCCTGCGTTTTGATATTCGGAGTGCGAGTCTTGCGTTGTGTCAGGCATCAGCGAGCAACGACTGTCAAGAAAAAACTGTAAAAAATTCGGCAGTTCAGATTTTTCATGTCAAAATTAGAACGGATGCAAGCTGTCAAGGGACTAGATTGCATTTTATCTTAATCGACGCCTAAAAACTGTTGAGGCCGCGAAGGCGGCAAGGAGAGAGGAACATGGCACGTATGAAGAAGACTGCTGCGAAGAAGACCGCTTCCAAGAAGAAGGCAAGCGCCGGTCGCGGCCGTCCTCGCAAGGTAGCTGCGAAGAAGAAATCCACTGCCAAGAAGAAGGCCACTGCCAAAAAGGCTCCAGCCAAGAAAGCAGCAGCCAAAAAGGCGCCCGCAAAGAAAGCAGCAGCCAAGAAGAAAGCTGCAGCTTCCGGTGACAAGGCTGCGATGCGCGCCATGAAAGCGGAAATCAAGGCGTTGAAGGCACAGGTTGCTGCGGCAACCAAAGCGGCTTCTCAAGCTGCAAAAGTGGCCAAAGGCATGAAGGACATCGCGTCCATTGCGGCGAAGCTGTCCAAAAGTGCTGCACCGCGTCGCAAGCGCGCAGCAAAGAAAGGCTGATTTCAGCGCTTTCTCGTAAAAGGGTGGCCTCTGGCCACCCTTTTTTTTGCCCGCGCACCGCTCAGCGTGGCGACGCGGATGCCAGTCCCCATGCAGGATCAAGTGGCACAACCGTCACTGTGTCACCCGGACGGGCACCAGTGCTCTCGATCGGCAGTGCGATCAGGCAGTCAGCGTGACTGAGTGATGTCAACACATGCGAGTCCTGGTTACCGGTCGACAGCACACACAAGCTGCCATCGGGTCGGTTGCCGAGTCGACCGCGTTGAAATTCCATTCGGCCCGGTAGTTTATTGAGTGATGATTCACAAACTGCGGTGAGCTGCACGGTGTCGCGCGGCGTTTCGCCTTCGAGCGAGGCCAATGCGGGTTGCACAATTTGATCGAAGGTCACCATGGCGGAAACCGGGTTGCCGGGCAGGCCGAAATACCAAGCACCTTTCCACCGACCGAACACCAGTGGGCGGCCGGGTTTAACGGCGATCTTCCAGAATTGCAATGTGCCCTCGGATTCGAGCACGGCGCGCATATGATCGGCGACGCCCACTGACACCCCACCACTCGACAGAATCACATCGGCCTCATCGCTCGCACGATCGAGCGCATCGCGAATGGCGTCAGGTGAATCAGCCACCTGGCCGATATCGCTCGCGGCAGCGTGGTGTTGTGTGATCAACGCGCGCAGTGTGATGCGATTGCTGTCGTAGATCTGGCCGGGTTGCAAGGTCTCGCCGGCGGCCCGCAATTCGTCACCGGTCGACATGACGGCAATGCGCGGTTGCCGGTGAGTGACAGCCTCGCCGATGCCGAGCGATGCCATGACGCCCAGGTGGGCGGCCCCGAGCCGAGTACCGGCGCGCAAGACGGTGTCGCCGAGCGCGATGTCGTCGCCGACGTTTCGCACGAAAGCACCGGCGTCGATGCCAGTGGTGTCGAATGTGATCGTGTCGCCGTGACGTTCGACGACTTCCTGCACGACGACGGTATCGAGTTCATCAGGAACCACAGCGCCCGTCATGATTTGCACGGCCTGCCCGGCATCGAGTGAGCCGGAGTAGGGGTGGCCTGCGAGCGATTGCCCGACGACGGTTGCCGTGCTCGGCCCGGGAGTTCGGTGCTTGTCATGTTTGAAGGCAAATCCGTCCATCGCCGAATTGCGATGCGGCGGTACGGCGATCGGTGCGGTGACATCCCGGGCGAGAACGCGGTTGAGTGCGTCCGATACCGGCAGCGCGCAGGTAGCGCCGGTCGGTGAGATGGCCGCCGCAATCAGGGCTGTTGCCTGCGCCAGGGGCAGGCTGCTGTCGCTCGGGGTATCGCAGGTCGGGGTGTCGGTCATTGCCGTGTCGGTTGCGGTTTGACGCCATCATAGGTGCGGTGTCAGAGGGCTACAATAGAAGCGCAGCCAGCTCGAGCGCATGACATGACACGCGGCAACACCGAATCGATGATCGAGAGCTTTCTCGATCAGCTCTGGATGGAACGCGGGCTGAGCGAGAACACGCTGAGTGCGTACCGAAGCGATCTCGTGTCAGCGCACCGCTGGTTTGCGGCCGCCGGTCGCGTGCTGAACGATGCGACCGCGGGTGACCTGCAAGAGTACCTGGCAAGCCTGTTTGCACGATCCCTCGGCGCGCGCAGTTCGGCGCGAAAGCTCTCGGCCATGCGCCGGTTTTTTCGCTATCTGGTACACAGCGGATACCGCGAAGACGATCCCTCGTCGATGATCCAGTCGCCCAAGGTCGGTCGCCGCCTGCCACACAGCCTGAGCGAGCGCGACGTCGTGGCCTTGCTCAACGCACCGGATACCGAGACCGCTATCGGCCTGCGCGATCGGGCGATGTTCGAAGTGATGTACGGTTGCGGATTGCGGGTGTCGGAGCTGGTGTCGCTGTCGACCTTGAACATCAATGCGGCGCAGGCCTTTCTGCGGGTCTGGGGCAAGGGTGGCAAGGAGCGGATTGTGCCGATGGGCGACCACGCGGTCGCCTGGCTAACGCGTTACCTCGACACCGCTCGCCCGGCACTTCTCGGTGCGGCGGCAGAGGAGGTGGTGTTTCTCTCGGTGCGTGGGCGCGGCATGACCCGGCACAATGTCTGGCACCTGATCAAGAAGTACGCGGTCAGTGCCGGGCTCACATCCGATATATCGCCGCACACATTGCGCCACGCCTTTGCAACCCACCTCGTGAACCACGACGCTGATCTCCGGGCGGTGCAGATGTTGCTCGGGCACAGTGACTTGTCGACCACGCAGATCTACACGCAGGTGGCGCGTGCTCGATTGCTCGAGATACACCGAGAACACCACCCGAGAGGGTGAGGTTGAACCTTCCACGTCGATGTCGCTCGAACGGGCGTCAACCGGTGAACCCTTATGAAATTCCTGCCTTCCCTCTGCCTTTGTGTGTTGTCCCTGCTGTCCTGGGTGAGTGTCGCTGAAGACGATACCGCCACCGCGCTGTTGCAGGAGCGCTTCCCGCACATTGCGATCGAGCAGGTTCGGCCCTCAGCGCTCGAGGGTGTGATGGAAATCATCTATGGCGGTGACCAGGTGGCCTACGTCAGTGCCGATGGTCGCTACCTGCTCAACGGCGCGTTGCTCGACCTCAGCACACAGACGAACCTCACCGAAGCGACCCAGATCGAAATGCGCGCCCAACTCGGACCGCGTTGGTTGGGGCATTTCGCCAAGCTCGGCGAGGAGAATTTTCTCGCGTTCGCCGGGGACACGGACGGGGCTTTGGCTGGGCGCAAGATCACGGTGTTCACAGACGTGACGTGCCCCTGGTGCAATCGCTTGCACAATCAGATTGGCGAGCTCCAGCAGGCCGGTGTCACGATCAACTACATCCTGTTCGCGCGCGCCGGTCTCGGCTCGGATGTGCACCGCCAACACATCAGTATCTGGTGTAGCGAGAATCCTCAGGACATGCTCACACACGCCAAGGCTGGTGGCTCTGTGACACCGGCGTCGTGCGAAAACCCGGTGGATGAACACATGGGCCTGGTGCAAACCGTGGGCGTCAACGGCACACCCACCATCATTCTCGACACTGGTGAGCGAGTCGACGGTTTCCGCTCGGCGGTGGACCTGATCTCGATGCTGGAAGTGCGCGAACCCGCGACACCCGAGTTGCCCTGAACTGGGTTGTCTTTCGCCCGGACAGCCGCGGTTCGACCGATCAATCGAGTGTGAGGATCGCGTTTGCCACGCGTTCGGCACTTGCCAGTGCGCCTTCGAGGTAGCCCTGTTCCTGGCCGCCGGGTTCGGCGGTTTCGGTGCCTGCCCACCAGATGCGACCACCGGCGAGCGGCGGATAGCGCAGCGTCGGCGGGGCGTGGGCGTTGCGTCCGCTCTGATCGAGTTCGGATGCCGTGAGTTCATCATCGGCCCAATCGCGGTAGTGCAGCGCGATCGGGTGCCTGCCCGCGTCGCCGAAGAGGCGCGCGATCTGGTCAACCACGGCGACTTCGATGTCTGCTTGCCAGCCACGGCGCTGCTCGGGCGGGATGCCGACAAAGCCGAACAGCGCGTAGGGTGCACCCGACTTTGGTGAG
>CALDHJ010000247.1 GCA_937941555.1 uncultured Granulosicoccaceae bacterium
AGTATTTTCACCGGCTTCGACCCGACCGTGCAGTCTGCGCTCGAGTCGTCTGTGGCATCGCGCATGGCAGTATTCGATGCGGTAGATCAGGTCGGCGGCACGCCAGGCGATGCGCTTGAACTCGCGGCTGTGATCACCTCGGTTGCCAACGGGGAAGTGCTTGCAATGCTCGGCGGGCGATCGCCGCGCTATGCGGGCTACAACCGGGCGCTCGATGCCCGGCGCCAGGTCGGATCGTTGGTCAAGCCTGCGGTCTACCTCAGCGCGCTTGCCGAACCGGACCGGTGGCATCTGGCGAGCCAGATCGATGACCAGCCGACGGACGTTCTGCTCGATGACGGCACACTCTGGACGCCCGAAAACATCGATGGGAAAAGTGCTGGTCGCGTCAGCCTGCTCGAGGCACTGACACGGTCATTGAATCAGGCGACCGTGTCACTCGGCATGGAAATCGGTGTCGACCGGGTGGTGGACACCCTGAGTCGCCTCGGGCTCAAGCGCGATGTGCCGCACTTGCCGTCTCTGCTGCTCGGGGCGCTCGAGCTGACGCCGCTGGAAGTGGCTCAGATCTACCAGACCATCGCGTCGGACGGTTTCAGTACGCCATTGCGTTCGATTCGCAGCGTCGTGTCGCGCTCGGGTGAGGTGCTGCAGCGCTTCCCGTTCCGGATCAGACGTGAAGTGCCGGCCGAAACGCTGCACCTTCTGCAATTCGCCTTGCAGAATGTGATGCGCGAGGGCTCCGGTCGGCGGGCCTACTGGCGGCTGCCGGAGTCTCGCCATTTCGCTGGCAAGACCGGCACCAGCAATGATTTGCGGGACAGCTGGTTCGCAGGCTTTGGTGGCGAGTACCTCGGTGTGGTCTGGCTCGGCCGCGATGACAACCGCAGCTCGGGCCTGACCGGCAGCCGTGGTGCACTGAGTGTCTGGACTGACACGTTCGAGGTACTCGACGATGCCGGGCTGCAACAGAGCCCACCGCGGGGGATCCGCTACCACTGGACCAACACCAACACGGGGCACGCCATCCATGCAAAATGCGATGGTGCACGGTATATTCCTTTCGCGGGCGGCAGTGAGCCATTGCCGGCGCGAAAAACCCGCTTTTTCCAACGGTGTCCCAGTCAGTGAAAACCCGATTTCTGTCGATACTTGATTCCCTGACCATGCGCGCTGGTCTGGTGATGTGCGTGGCGTTGCTGCTGCAAAGCTGCGCACTGCCGTTTGAGCGGCCCGGGCAGGCCAAGCCTGTATCAGCGGCCACAGCGCCGACTGAAGCGCCGGTGACACCTGAACCCGAGCAACCGCGCGCGCCGGTTGCGACACGCGTGACCGCGGCCGAATCCTTGCGACTGCAGGCGGTAGCGGCCCAGGAGGCCGGGGACTTCGCGCGTGCTGTCGCACTGTTGGAACGCGCGCAACGGATAGCGCCCAGAGACGGTGCGATCTACCGCGACATGGCATCCGCACACCGCGCTGCAGGCCGGACCGATCTCGCGTGTCAGTTTGCCCGCAAGGGGCTATCTGTGCCGGTGGAAACCGATGTGGGTGAGGCGCTCGAAGCGCAGTTGGCCGACTGCTGATTGCCGGTTGATCGCGTCTACCGGCGCGGTCTGAAATCCGTTGAGATCACGGTATCGCGTCGCTATCGTTGGCAGCCGGGGTGCTCGGAGCGCGGCTTGTATGACACGAACAACATCTGTCCAATGCGCCTGCGCAGCGCTCAGCCAGCGTCCCGTTGCTGCAACTCGAGCAAGGTTCGAATCACCGTGACGCGCGTGTTGTTGGCGCCCAGGTCCTTTATGCCAAGGCGTGATGCGCTGCGAATTGCCACCTGATTTGCGTCGCGGTGCCAGAGCAATTCGAGGTCGTCACGGTAGTTCATGAGTGGTGTGCGGGCTTCGAAATGGGCGTAGTCGCCCTCGCGCTTGACCAGTTTGTAGCCCGGCAGCGACGCCACGGTATCAAGCAACAATTGCCATTGGCTCTCACTGGGCGCAGTGAACGGCAAGGGCGAGATAGCGTTTCGATCTGCAGCGCTCGAGGTGACGCAATTGTCCGCGCTCTTGCACCGGACAAGGTCCCCATCGACCACCCCGCCAGTGGCGTGGCGCGACGACAACAGCGGCACAATCAAAGCACGCATCAGCGACCAGATCAGCAGCGGTGCAATCAGCAGAATCAATACCGTTTTCATGGGCTCAGTCGCTCGATGGACCACGCGTCGGCCTCACGCCGGTAGCGAAACCGGTCGTGCAGTCGGCTCGTGCGTCCTTGCCAAAATTCAAAGTCCGTTGCCGTCAATCGGTAGCCACCCCAGCGGGTTGGGCGGGGCACGGGAGAGTCGCCGTATCGGGTTTCGAAGTCGGCGACGGCGCGCTCTAGCACGTCGCGGTTTTCGATGACATCACTCTGATGCGACGCGGCAGCAGAGTGTTGGCTACCCGCGGGACGCGAGGAAAAGTAGGCGTCTGCGTCAGCGTCGGGGAGGCGTGCCACATCGCCGACGATACGGATCTGTCGATGCAGGGTTGGCCAATAGAAGAGCAACGCGGCGCGCGGATTGTCACGCAGCTCGGAGCCTTTCTGACTCTCAGTGTCGGTGTACCAGCAGAAACCGGACTCGTCGAAATGCTTGAGCAGTACTACACGCGCCGACGGCATGCCGTCGGCATCGGCCGTGGCCAGCGTCATGGCGGTGAAATCGTACTGGCCATGCGCGTTCGCGTCGTCCAGCCAGCGCTCGAACAAGGTCAGTGGCGCCGCGGGCACATCGGCGCGGTTCAGTCCAACGCTGCCGTAGTCGTTTCGGGTGTCGCGCTGATCACGCAGGTTGGTCACGGCGGCCTCGTACGGGCAGGGAAGTGAAAGCTGGAGTTTACACCGCGTATCCGGTCAGCTGACAGCGCGAGGTGTGTAGAATTCGAGATTGTCTGAAACAGGCTGTGCCCGGTACCGGAGGAAACCATGCCGTCGTTTGATGTTGTGTCCGAAGTGGACGCCCACGAGTTGCAGAATGCGATCGATCAGGTCAATCGGGAGATTGGCACCCGGTTCGATTTCAAGGGCGCCGATGCACAGGTGGACTTGAAGAGCCCGGTACTCACGTTGTCGGCACAAAGTGATTTTCAGGTCAAACAGATCCGCCCGATGCTGTACGAGCGCCTGGCCAAGCGTGGGATTGACGTGCAGTGCCTGGATGAGGGCGCCGTCGAACCCACCGGTCAGCGTGCTCGGCAGTTGATCACAGTGCGTGAAGGTGTCGACAAGGAGCTCGCCAAGCGGATCGTGAAGATGATCAAGGACAGCAAAGTCAAAGTGCAGGCGGCGGTGCAGGGCGAACAGGTTCGGGTAACCGGGAAAAAGCGCGATGACCTGCAGCAGATCATGCAGATGCTGCGCGGGGCCGATCTCAAACAACCGCTTCAGTTCACGAATTTTCGCGACTGAGTTGCCGGCCCGCGATCAGGGCGCTACTCTGAGGCCGTTCTCGGGGCGGGGTGGAATTCCCCACCGGCGGTAAGTGTGCGTACCCACGAGGTGCGTCACAAGCCCGCGAGCGCTCGAACCGGTGTTCGAGGTCAGCAGATCCAGTGAGATTCTGGAGCCGACGGTGAGATGGATCAGGTGATCTGTCCGACAGTCCGGATGTGAGAGAACAGCGCGGTGCGAGTCACCGGTGCACGTCCTGTGCGCCAACTGATGTCGCATGGCGCGTCGCCCCGTCTGTTCTGGTTTTACACAGGGGGAGACATGTCACTCAACACCGCCAGAATCGCGTTTGTGCGAGCCCGTTGGCACGCCGATATCGTCGATCAATCGCTCATGGGGTTTCGTGAACGCGCGGCCGAGCTTGGACTCGACGCCGACCGTCTGAAAGTGATCGATGTGCCGGGCGCCTACGAGATGCCGCTCATGGCCAAGCGCCTGGCCCAATCCGGCACCGTCGATGCGATCGTCGCGGCAGCGCTGGTCGTCGACGGGGGCATCTATCGGCACGATTTTGTCGCTGCGGCGGTTGTGGATGGCTTGATGCGGGTGCAACTCGACACGGATGTGCCGGTCTTTTCCGTGTCGCTGACGCCGCACCACTTTCACGATGGCGATTACCACCAGTGGCAGTTTCACCACCATTTCGTGCTCAAGGGCAAAGAGGCCGCCAACGCCGTCGACGCCCAGTTGCAGGCGCTGGCTCTGCTATGAGCCGGGCCTGGCCTGCGCGCTGTGCAGCCAGCGGTCGAGCTGGTTGGCAAATTGCTGCCGGTCGGCTTGGCTTAGCGGCGGCGCGCCTCCAGTGTCGATTCCACTCGAGCGCAAGGTGTCCATGAAGTCGCGCATCTGCAGCCGTGCGCGCACGTTGTCGGCGGTGTAACGCTCGCCGCGTGGGCTCAGCACGCTCGCGCCTTTCTCGACCACGTCGGCTGCGAGCGGGATGTCGGAGGTGATGACCAGGTCTCGAGTGTTACAGCGTCGCGTGATTTCGTGGTCGGCGACGTCGAACCCGCTTGCCACTTGCAACATGCGCACGTGTTGCGAGCGCGGCAGGGGCAAGCTGTGGTTGGCCACAAACACCGTTTGAATGGCCGTGCGGGTGGCCGCGCGGCACAGGATGTCACGCACCACCACCGGACACGCATCCGCATCTACCCAGATCGTCAATGCAGCACCGTCGGTCATGGCCGGTCGCTCTGATTGGCGGCGAGCAGCGCCCCGCCGTAGAGATCGTAGCGGGTGTTGGTGCTCTGCACTGACCCACTGGGCTCAGGGCCTGCCACC
>CALDHJ010000248.1 GCA_937941555.1 uncultured Granulosicoccaceae bacterium
CGTGCAGGACGTTGGCGTGTTCAGCGCGCAATCGCAGCACTTCCCACGCCTGCTCACTCGACGCTGACGGATAGCGCCGCAGGCCAAGTGCTGACCGCATTTTGCGACGTACGAGGCGACTCGTACGCTTGATCCAGCGGAGCAGATTCGCGTGAAGTCTGCGCGCGCCGGTAGGCCCACTCGTAGGCGCATCCAACGCCGGTGTTGGCACCAGTACAACCGACACCAGAAACAACACCACAAACACCAGGCTGCCACTCGAGAGCACGGCGAAAGCATCAATGGTGGTAAACGAATGCGGTGCGATGCGGGTTTCGATCAGCCCGCCGGTCTCAACGCTGCCACTCACTACGTGCACGCCGGATCCGGCCACCGCATTGGCACTGTCGAGGCGACGCAGCACGTCCCAGCGGCGCTCGGCTGTTCGGTAACACAGCCAGTCGAGGCCTGAGCCGATAGCAACACCATTGAGAGCGGTTTGCACGACACGCGGATCATCGTGTGCGTCTTGCAGTGAGTTGATCAGGATCAGCGAATTGGCGAGCGCCGATTCGGTCACCGACGCGTCGTAACGCCAGTGACGATAGCTGTTGGACGCACCGATGAGCAGTCCGAAGACCAGGGAGATTGCGAGCAGCAGTGGGCCGTTTCGTCGCAACTCGCTTGCGAGACGAGAGGTGCCGAACAGATTGATATCCTGGCTACGCCGAACGGCTCGACCGAGAAAAGTGTCCACGCCAATCCCCTTTGCCAAATCGGGTTTGCCCGCGTGATCAACCGCCACGCACGTGGCGGCTTCCACCCCTCACAGCATACAAGAGTTCACAATTTCTGACCGATTTCTTTTCACGACCTTACCAGTCACAGCAGTGCGCGGTCAGTGTCGGCTGCGTGTCCGCTTGAGCGAGAACCGGTGAAAGGAGAAAAACCACGACGCTGAACTGGCTTGCAACAGCAGACACGATGGGCCGCCGTGCGTGCGATCCCTACCCGCCGCGCCAGGGTTGATGACCAGGGGTTGCAACGCATCATCAATCAGCCACTTGTGGCTGTGGCCATAGGCTATCGCGCGCACCGCCGGGAAACGGCGGCGCAGCAGTTCGTGCCGTCTGCGGGCCGGATTGTGCCTGTGGCCGTGCACCACAGCCAGCACACCGCCGGGCAACGCCAACTCGGCCGACTCGGGCAGGCTGTCGAACAATCGACTGTCTTCTGGACGCGCACGCGAGGGCGCCTCGTTGTTGCCGAGCACAGTGACCACACGGTTGCGGGGCTGCAATCTACCGAGCACATGCGCGTCGCCAATGTCGCCACAGTGGACGACCCAATCAACCTGCTCTGAAAGCCGCGCGATACCGTCGTGCAGCTGGCCGTGCGTGTCAGAGAGGATCAACACGCTCTGCCGTGTAGTCATGGTGTGGTGCCTCAGCCTGGCGACAGGGCTAGCAAGCGCTCACGGCGTTCAGCGCGCGGCAATTCGCCAAGCGCAGCAGCCGATTCGAAAAAGCGGTGAAAATCGCGCCCGGACTGCTCGAACAGAGCAGCGAACGCATCGACCCACTGAGTGTAGGTGCCCACACCGGCGAGGCGGGCGTTGTTCACCGGGCGTCGAAACCAGCTGTCGTAACCACTGTAGCCGCCCCAGGACGCCTTGAGCGATTGGTAGTCGCGGCTCAATCGGGCGTATTCGGCGTCCTTCGCGGCTTGCAGTTGAGCCGGTTCTCCACCCGATGAAAAGGCATCTGTCAGCCGTTTGCGGGTGTCGGCCAGCAGCGCGACAAAGGCATCACGGCGTGTCCGTTGCGCACGCCAGGGGGCGGCCTGCTGTGCCTGGTCGGCATCGCGCAGCCATTGTTCCACACCGGCCAATTCAACGAATGTCGCGAAGGATTCGTTGAAACTGCTGTCGTCACTGACATAGAGCTGCTGGTGCGCCAGCTCGTGAAACAACACCCCGACCAGCGACGTGTCACTGCCCCGCATCATCGTGCTGACAAGCGGGTCTTCGAACCAGCCGAGACTCGAGTAGGCCGCCGACCCGTTGACCGCCACATCGAGCCCCTGGTCTGCCAGAGACGCGGCGTACCGGTCGGCGTCGGCCCGCTCGAAATACCCGCGGTAGCTCAAGCACCCCGCAATCGGGAAACACCACTGCTCGGGTCGCATCGAGTAGGGCTGGGTTGCCACCACGTTCCATGTGACCGCTGGCCGATCAAGCTTGACCCAGGAGGTGTAGCTGCCGTTGTCCGGCAGACCCAATTCCGTCACGGCGTAGCGACGCGCCTCGCGCGCGATCTCGAGCTTCCGCCGTTCAACATCGCTCAACGCCGATCCGCTCAGTGCCTGATCGAGCGGCACGCGAGCGCGCATCAGGGCCATGTGTCCCTGCACTGCCTGGGCATAGAACCCGACACTGCTGCAGCCCGTCAGCACCAGGGCACACATCACGGCCATCACACCACGCAGGCTGGACAGTCTCAACGGCGGCACGTCACACTTCTCCCATGGAAACGTATCTGGTTGGCGGTGCAGTGCGCGACGCAGTGTTGGGCCTCGCGGTCACCGACCGCGACTGGGTGGTCGTTGGCGCCACCGGCACCGAGATGCAGGCCGCGGGTTACGAGCAGGTCGGGAAGGACTTCCCGGTGTTCCTGCACCCCGACACCCACGAGGAATACGCACTCGCGCGTCTCGAGCGAAAATCGGGCAAGGGCCATCACGGTTTTGCGATCGACGCGGGCACCCATGTCACTCTAGAACAAGACCTCTCACGGCGCGACCTCACAATCAATGCGCTGGCCCGCGATGCCACGGGCCACATCATCGACCCCTGGGGCGGCTTGCAGGACATCGAGTCGCGAACGCTGCGACACGTCTCTCCGGCCTTTGCGGAGGACCCGCTGCGGGTGCTGCGGGTGGCCCGCTTTGCCAGCCGCTTTGCGCCGCTGGGCTTTCGCGTCGCGCCCGAGACACTTGCACTGATGCGCGACATGGCCGCGGCCGGTGAACTGGCGACGCTCCCGGCGGAGCGCATCTGTCAGGAGATGACCCGCGCGCTCGCCCAATCCCAACCCCGCGTGTTTTTCGAGGTTTTGCGCAGCTGCGGCGCGCTCAAGGCGCTGTGGCCGGAACTCGACCAGCTCTTCGGCGTACCCCAGGTCGCCGAGCATCACCCCGAAATCGACACCGGTGAGCACACGCTGCTGACACTCGAACGCGCTGTCGAACTCGGCGCCGGCACCGCAGCCCGCTTTGCCGCGTTGTGCCACGACTTCGGAAAAGGCACCACCGACCCCGCACACTGGCCGCGCCACCATGGCCACGAGGAACGTGGCGTCCCCCTTGTGGAGGCAAGCTGCGCGCGGCTCAAGGTGCCACGCGAGTGGCGTGATCTGGCCGTGATGAGTACCGCCTACCACACCCATTGCCACCGCGCCTTCGAACTGCGAAATACGACGTTGGTCGATACCCTGATCGCGCTCGACGCGGTCCGGCGACCGGAGCGATTCAGCGAATTTCTGCTGGTGTGCACCGCAGACGCGCGCGGCCGCACGGGGCGGGAACAGGTCCCCTACCCTGAAGCCGCGCGGTTCGAGAAGGCCGCCAATCTGGTGCGAGCCATCAATGCCGCAGAGGTCGTCGAAGGGATTCCGCCCGACAAGCGGCGCGATGCCATTCGCCGAGCCCGAATTGCCGCGCTCGGCGCTCTGGCACCTGCACCCTGACCCCACACCGGCACCCCGTGCACATGGATTGCACGCGATCTCCGTCCAGGCGTTCGAGCAGGCTGCCGCCGCGCACCAGGTGACGCGTTGCGCGCCGCTAGCTGTAGGCGAAAATCAACGCGGTTAGAGCAATGCAAATAATGCCGTGGATCAACGACGACACGGCAACGGGGTGATGCAAACCGAGACGCCGCCATGCCACCAACAGCAGACACAGGCCGACGAAACCGAGGATGCCGGGTGCGACCACCGCGGCGACGTTGCGCGACTCTGCCCGCCAATACAGCAGGTCATCCCCGCTCACAGCGAGGCCGAGCACGGCGTAGATGAAGTAGAAACAGGTGAAGACGATCGGCCAGAGCAACAGGAAAAATTGCAACACCGGCGACATGCCGCGTGCTGACGGTACTGGGCTTGCCACGTTCGTCTCTCCTCGATCAGGTGTCGTGCCACACCGACCCCGCGGGCCGGCAAACGGTGATTTCCCACCGCGAGCTGGTAGAGTGTAGCGCTGGACGGCTCGAGACCCTATTTGCCTGATGGATGAAGCTCAAGACAACCCCCGGGGGAAGCGTCTTCGCGACGCACGTGTCCTGATCTACAGCCACGACTCCTACGGTCTCGGCCACTTGCGTCGCTGCCGTGTGATCGCGCACCAACTGGTGCACAGCTTCAAGGGCTTGTCGGTTCTGATCATCACCGGATCACCGATCATCGGGCGCTTCGACTTTGCAGCCCGCGTCGATTTCATTCGCATCCCCGGCGTCATCAAACTGTACAACGGCGACTACACCTCGCTCGCCATGCACATTGACATCAAACAGACGCTGAAGATCCGCGAGTCGATCATTTTTCACACCGCCGAGACATTCCAGCCGGATCTGTTCATCGTCGACAAGGAGCCGCTCGGGCTGCAAGGGGAAGTGCTGCGTACCCTGCAAGCCCTGCAGAAAACCGATTGCAAGACCGTGCTCGGTTTGCGCGAGGTGCTCGATGAAACCGACAAGCTGAGCGCCGAGTGGGAAAAGAAGCGCGTCTACGACCACATCGACCTCTACGACTCCATCTGGGTCTACGGTCCACCGGAAATGGGTAACCCCATGACCGGGCTGCCGATCGAACCCGAGACCCTCGCAAGATCCCGCCACACCGGATACCTCCAACGCAAGGTCAGCGCCAAGGCGCGGCCGACCAGCACCCCGTTCGATCGCTACCTGTTGGTCACGCCGGGCGGTGGCGGTGACGGCGAAGACATGTGCCGGGCCGTCATCGACGCCTATCTGCACGCCGGCCCCGAGCTCGACCTGCCGGCGGTTGTGGTGCTCGGCCCGTTCATGCCGCAAAAAGTCCGGCGCAAGCTGCAGAAGCTGGCCAAGGGCAACGACCAACTGCACGTGCTGTCATTCGACAACAACCTCGAAAGCCTCATGGCCAACAGTGATGCGGTGGTAGCGATGGGCGGATACAACACCTACTGCGAGATCCTGTCGCTCGACAAGCCCGGGCTGATCGTGCCGCGCAAGGTGCCGCGGCTCGAACAATTCATTCGCGCCAAGCGCTCGGCCGAGCTCGGACTGACACAAATGCTCGAGCCAGAACACCTGAGCGACCGCGCGGTTGTGCTGAAAGCG
>CALDHJ010000249.1 GCA_937941555.1 uncultured Granulosicoccaceae bacterium
CAGACTGCTTCTTGAGGTCGCTAAGGTTCATAGACGGTTTCTGGGTTTCGGACACGTGAACACGCTTTTCCCTGACGGGAGACATGGAAGGGAGATTTTAAGAATACGGAATCTGGGACGCAGAGCTGTCGCGGACGGACAGCAGATGTCAGGACTCTAGCACCGAGTCAAAGTGGAGTAAAGCGCCGCGGAACTGCGCCGGGCAACCGTATCAGCTACTGCAATCGCAAGATTCGAGCCGAGAGTAGTACAAGACTGACAACGCGACAACTCGGCGCCGCGCATCCAAACGAGAAATTGCACATTTCTCCCTAATCGGCAGACAGGTACAGGCCGGCTCCAGCCGAAGCGCACGCAGGCCCCTGGCGGCGCGCAGCATTTGAACTGGAGGCCGCCTGATGCCTGGCGTCAAAGCGCGCCGTCGATAAAGGCCATCAGTTGGCTCTTGGACACGGCACCGACCTGTTGGCTCTGCACAGCGCCATCCTTGAACAGCATCAGAGTCGGGATACTGCGGATTCCGAACTTCGCCGGACTTTCCGGATTCTGGTCGATATTCAGTTTGCCAATCCTGACCCGGCCGGCCAGTTCGCCCGCCGCGTCTTCGAGCATGGGTCCGATCATCTTGCAGGGCCCGCACCACTCGGCCCAATAATCGACCAGGACGGGCAATTCGGATTGCAGCACTTCAGTTTCGAAGTTGGCGTCGGTAACGGTGACGATGTTGTCACTCATGGGATTCTCCGTCGAAGCGTGTCACTACGCTGCCAGTCAGCCCGGTGGACCCTGAGTTCAACCCGCTCGGCCCGTTTGCTGGCCGATCTCGGTTGCAGAAGCCCAGCGCGTACGCGGCAGCACAGATAGGTCGGTCTATTCGAGGGAATTCGGGTAGACTCGAACCATGGAAACACCACATGCTAGCACACCTTCTTTCGCCAGTTTCGACCTGCCCCCCAGCCTGCAACAAGGGCTGGACGACATCGGCTTTTCCAATTGCACAGAGATCCAGGGCCTGTCTCTGCCTCACGCGCTCAATGGAAAAGACGTTGCCGGACAGGCGCAAACCGGCACCGGCAAAACCGCAGCCTTTCTGATCGCAACCTACGCGAAGCTGCTCCGCACGGAACCCGAGCCGACCCGTCGAGTGAACCAACCGCGGGCACTGATTCTCGCACCCACGCGCGAACTCGCGATTCAGATCCACAAGGACGCGCTGGACATCGGCGCACACACCGGTCTCGAGCTCGCGTTGGCCTACGGTGGCGTCGACTACGAGAAACAACGCCAGAAGCTCACTGACGGTGTCGATATTCTGGTCGGCACCCCAGGACGAATCATCGACTACTTCAAACAGAACGTATTCGATCTGCAGTGCCTGCAGGTGATTGTGCTCGACGAGGCCGATCGCATGTTCGATCTAGGCTTCATCGCCGACATTCGTTACTTGTTGCGCCGTATGCCGGCGCCCACCGAGCGGCTGAGCATGTTGTTTTCGGCGACGCTGTCTCACCGTGTTCTGGAGCTCGCCTACGAGCACATGAACGAGCCGGAGAACGTCAAGACCGACACCGAGCAGGTGACAGCAGACCGTGTTGAGCAGTTGTTGTACCACCCGGCAAAAGAAGAAAAACCGGCCCTGCTGATCGGCTTGTTGCGGCAAATGGAGCCTGAACGAAGCATGGTCTTCGTCAACACCAAAGTGGTGGCCGACCGGTTGCTGGGCTGGCTGCTGGGCAACGGTTTCAAAGCAGACGTATTGTCCGGTGATGTGCGGCAGACCAAACGACAGAGGCTCCTGCACGATTTCGGCAACGGCACCATCGACATACTGATCGGTACAGACGTCGCCGCACGCGGACTGCACATCCCGGGTGTCACACACGTCTTCAACTACGACCTGCCGCAGCAACAGGAAGACTACGTCCACCGCATCGGTCGGACCGCTCGCGCCGGTGCAAAGGGTGAAGCGATCAGCTTCGCCTGCGAGGAATACGCTTTCTCGCTGCCCGATATCGAGGAATACATCGGTCAGACAATAGCCGCTGGCACTATCACCAATGAGATGCTCCCCCAGTTGGATCCGCCAAAACGCATCGCACGCCGGGACACGCCGGGTGGACGAGACGGCAAGCGGTCTGACGGCCGACGTGGCGACGGCCGCGGCGGATCTCGCAGCGGCCCACGCAACGGAGATCGCAAACGCTCTTCCAACCGCGATGGCGGGCGTGAAGGCAGCCATCGCGACAAACCGCGCGAGCAGCCGCTGGCAACCGAGGCGGAGACCGCCAAGCCGCCTACCGCTGACTCTGCAGCAGACGCACAGGCCACGTCATCAGAGGGCACAGCCGCACCCAAGCGTCGCCGGCGCAATCGCCGGCGCTCTCGCAGCGGCGACGCCGACACGACTCAGACCCGGAACACACAATCCGGCGACGACTCGGCACCCTCCTCACCTGCATCGGCTGACGGCGAAGAGCGCAAGCCAAGGCGACGTCGCGGCGGGCGCAACCGCAAAGGCCGCAAACCCGCCGAGCAATCAGCCGAACAGGCCCCGCAACGCACTCGCGACCCATCCGCCACGAATCCGACATCGACCCCCGGCATCGTTGGCAAAGTGAAGGCGCTCACACGCAAGCTCTTCGGGAAGTCCTGAGCCCATCCCGGCTCGCGCCGGGGCCGCTCTAACCCAGACCTGCGCTGCCGCAACTCGCAGCGCACCGATCCGCACTGTCACCTCACCGCGCAGCCCGCTACACGTTGGCTGCGCCGTTGTGAATCGCGCCGGTAAAGAAATCACATCCACCGCCGAAACCTGTCCCGACGTCTGGAAGATGTCAATGTGGAAAGGTCGAACAGTCCTGCGCAACGCGCTGACAGTCGCCAAGCCCACTGTGAGAATCCGATTGAGTGGGTCTGCTGTCTGACCGTGTACTCACCGGATTCCCGAGACACATATTTACAGCAACGACTATCGGAACGCGTGCCATGTCTCTGTCGAAGTCCTACAACATCACTGCACAAAATCTCGCCAACCGCCGCGAATTCGTCGGCCTCGACGACAAAACACTCAACGTACTGAGCGGCCTGCACGGCTGGTCACAACGCGTGTCGAAGAAGCTCGTGCGAGACCTGTACGACCACCAATTTGCTTGCACAGGCACCCGAGATTTCTACGAGCGTTTCGCATCCGAACACGGCGTTGACTTGCAAACCTTGCGCGCGCACCTCGAATCGAACCAGGCTGCGTATTTCACCGGCATATTTGCCGAAGCCGCGCGCGGCAGTGGATTCGATCTTGACTACCTGGAACAGCGTCTCACGGTTGGCAAGACAAACAACCAGGACGACCTGCCCCTCAAGTGGTTTCTCGGCTCCTACATCGAGCTGCAGAATCTCACGCGCAAATACCTGTTTCGCAGTTTCCCGCACCGCCCCTTCTACCGGGCCAAGGTCGAACGGGCCCTTTTTGCCATTTACAACTACGACATGCAGGCGATCACCGACGCCTATTGCATTGACCTGGTTGATTCGCTCGGCATCGACATTCAGCAAATGATCGAGCTCCAGGGTGACTACGACATCACTGACAACTTTTCGTCCGTCAAGGCCTTCATGAACGACCTGGTCGGCAATCTCGCGTCAACCAGCGAGGCACTGAACAAGAGCAGTGAAGCGCTGGCTGACAGTGCCGGCACGCTCGCAGGACAGTCGCAGTCGCAAGCGTCTTCGTTACAGGCTGCAGCCGCGGCCATCGTGCACATCAACGAATCGGTCAGCGCAACGAGCCGCAACGCAGAAAAGGCCAACGACATAACGACCAACAGCAGCACCCTCGAAGACGGCTCCGAGGGCGACAGCGTGGTGTCGACGATGAATCAGATCAGCGAATCATCCAAACAGATCAGCAATATCACCACACTGATTGAAGAGATCGCTTTTCGCACCAACCTGCTCGCACTCAACGCCGCCGTCGAAGCCGCACGCGCCGGTGAGCACGGTCGCGGATTCAATATCGTGGCATCGGAAGTCGGCCAGCTTGCGCAACGCTCCAGTCAGGCAGCACAGGAAATCAAGGGCCTGATCGAGGAAGGCGGTGCGAAGGTCGAAGAGGGCGTGAGTTCAGTCGAGAAAATCGCTCAAATGATCTCGGACATTGCCAATGCGTCGCGTGAGCAAACGGCCGGTATTACCGAAATCACCAACACCGTTAACGATATTGACGCATCAACTCAGTCAAACGCACAACAGACTGAGATGATGAACAACCTGGCTCGCGAACTCTCTGACCAGGCGGCAAATGTGTCCACGATGGTTCAGAAGCTCAAACGAGCGGCCTGAACAACGGACGGGGTTGAGGGGTAGGCGACGGGGAGTTGTCGGACTGACAACTCCCCGTTTCTGTGTACACCTTCTGAACTGAACCAGGTTCCTGCAGCCAGCATCGAGAAAACGTAATCTCGACCAGATCGAAGCCCGGGCTTTGTTGTTTCGCAGGGGTCACGTCAACGGGACGGTGTGGCTTAGTCGCGGTCAGCGGGCCCACTATTCGCCTAACTTCTCCGATCCGCTCCACGCCATCGTCTACTGGCGACGACGGGACCCCAAAACAGGCCGCTACACTTTGGCGATGACATACGCCAACGTCTCAACAACGTGCTCAGGCGTTTGAGCCCAAGCCTGTGCGGCCGCATCAACCTCTTTCAATGGGTGAATGAGTGACGCGTCGTGCAGGGTGATGTAGGGCGTCCCGAGCGCCGCACAAAATCCGGCGTCAAAGGCGGCATTCCACTGCTTGTATTTGTCGCCAAATCGCACCACCGCAATGTCCGCGCGACGCAACTGCGTGCTCGTGCGAATCGCGTTAACCTTCGCTGACTGGTGATCACGCCAATAGGCCTCGACTTGCTCTCCCAGGTGATCACCTGCGGCGTCCGACGCGGGGTGATCGGTAACCGGTGCGAGAAACTCGATATCGAGGCCGGCAGCATCGCACCCCTGCGCAATCTGCTCACGCCAGTCTGTGTGAATTTCGCCTGACAGATAGACCCGCCACGTCATGGTGTTACCCCCTCAATTGGATTGTGTATCAGGATACCGCGTTGCGACACGCCAGATCCGCTTTCGGCTCTGGACCGATGATCTCCATTCCGGCAGGCGCACGTTCAACCGGAGCTGGCCCGCCCCATACCTTTTTTGCAGATCAACAGGCAAAATGGCGATTGCCAATTACTGACCAAACCACGCCAGGTATGCCGATGACCCAACCCTCCCCCTCCGTCATGTGCTGCGGTGAAGCACTCATCGACATGCTCCCCAAGACCGACACCGAGGGCCACGCGTGCTGCCGCCCGGTCGCCGGCGGCGCCGTGTTCAATACCGCCATTGCGCTCGGTCGATTGGGGGTGCCAACCGGTTTCCTCGCCGGTTTGTCCTCAGACCTGCACGGCGAGCTGCTCATGGACACGCTCTCAGACTCAGGTGTTGACACCCAATTCTGTCCTCGCAGCGCAGCGCCAACGACCCTGGCGTTCGTGCGGACCGTAAACGGCGACGCCCAATACACGTTCTACGACGAAAACACGGCTGGGCGTTCACTGGCAGTGTCCCAGCTGCCCAAGCTGCCTGATACAGTCGATGCGCTCCATTTTGGTGCCATCAGCCTGGTGTCCGAGCCATGTGGATCCACGTACGAGAGCCTGTTGCTGCAAG
>CALDHJ010000250.1 GCA_937941555.1 uncultured Granulosicoccaceae bacterium
ATCGGCGCCAGCGTGCCGCTGTTGCTCGAGGGCATGAAGACCGCGTTTCTGACGTCGATTGTCGGCATGGGGCTCTCAGTGTTGCTGAGCATCTGGCAGCGACTGCGCTCGGGCACGTCCGATGAGCCCGAGTTGCTCGCGCAGATCCGCGACAAGCTCGACGGCTTGCCTGCGCTCGCGACCGAAACCCGTCTGCTGCGCGACTCTCAGGAGAAAACGCTCGAGGCGATGAACTCGGCGCTCTCCAATGTCAGTGAGGGGGCGACCCAGGAGATAGTCGCCGCACTTGAAACCGTCGTGTCGGACTTCAATACCAACCTCACGGCGCAATTCGGCGACAACTTCCGCGAGCTCAATCAGGGTGTCTCGGCGCTGCTCGAGTGGCAGGAGAACTACCGCGAAGTGCTCTCGCGCGATGCGGTGTTGATGCAGCAGGTACAGGACTCGCTCGATTCCTCAGCCCGCACAATGAACCTCGTGGCAGACCGCAACGCCGAGACCCAGGCTGTCTACCACGGGCTGGCTGACATCATCGGGTCGAGCCATAACCAGCTCGCGATGCTGCAGACGCAAACCGCGGAATACGCTCGGCTTAGCGACAGTGCGACGGCCGCGTTCTCCCAGCTCGACGAGGCCTTCGGCAACTTGCAGAACGGGCTGCAGACGCAGAGCGACAGTGTGGCACGCCTGACGCGCGACCTCGAGCGGCAGTTGCCGCAATCGCTTGGACACCTCGAGAACACGCTCACCGGGCTGACCAGTCGGTTTGCAGAAGACTACCGGCAGTTTCTCAACCGTTACCGTCAACTCGTGGCGGAGGACTGATCGATGGCGCGCGGTGGCGACAACGAGTGGATGTCGATCTCGGACATGATGGCCGGGCTCATGATGGTCTTCATGCTCATGGCCATCGGCTTCATGTGGCAGACACAGCAGGAGAAGCAGGCCATCTCGGATATTGCGGTGGCCTACGATGAGTCGCGCACCGCGCTCAACCGCGCACTGATTGCCGAGTTTTCGTCCGACCTGCCCCGTTGGGACGCCGAGATCCTGCCCGACAACACCGTGCGCTTTCGCGAACCGGATGTCCTGTTCGACGTCAACAGCGCCACAATAAAGACCGGCTTCCAGGCGATCCTTGATGATTTCTTCCCGCGCTACATTGCCATTCTGGCGCGTGAGGAATTTCAATCTGAAGTAGCGGAGATCCGGATCGAGGGGCACACCTCTTCCGATTGGCAGGGTGCCAGCGATCCAGGCGAGGTCTACATCAAGAACGCCAAGCTCTCGCAGGATCGCTCGTTTTCGGTGCTCGACTATGTCTTCAAACTGCAGTCGGATCGGCGTGAATCCCGCGACTGGCTGGTGTCCGTTTTACGCGCAAACGGTCTGTCATACGCGGTGCCGGTCTTGCAGGAAAATGGCCTCGAGGACACGGAGCGGTCTCGGCGGGTCGAGTTTCGGGTGCTGACCCGCACTGAAGACAAGATTTACCGCATCCTGCAACAGGCAGGTGACGCTGCGTGAGGCTCACGCGTTTTGCCAGACTGGAATACGCGGTGTCGATGGTCGGTGGCAAGCCCGGCCTGAGCCTGCTCGCTCGGCAGCTGGCGGAGTCGTCTGAAATTGTCGACCCCGACAGTCTCGTGTTCGGCGAGACCGGCATCTACCGCCTGACCCCGGGCGGCGCGTTGACGCAAGTGGCGTTTTTCCGCGCCGACAATGACATCGACAGCGACACGCTGGGCCCGCTGTTTGAACAGCATGCCCACCACGGCGGTTTCAATGGCGACGCGGTGGTCGATGCGCTGCACCACTACCACCTGGTTGAGTGCCCGGTGCTGGTCGAGCAGGCATTGCACGCCTGGCCGGGTGAGTACGCGATCGGTCAGCATGCCGCAGGGCGGTTCCCGGTGAGCTTCACCCGGGGCGCCTCGACCGTGATCGAGGTCGAAGACCAGCGACTCAAACCGTGCCCGGCGTGCCTGGAGCGGATCAACAAACGCCTCGGGCGACACGGCGGTTTCGACAGCGGTCGATTTCTGCCCGGTGACCTGCTCGGACAGGCGTTTGAGCGTGTGCCGTTGGGTTCCACCGCGCCGAACATGAGTTGCCGATCGGTGCCGGAGTCGCTTCGGACTGATTGGGAGCGTATCGAGAAGGCGCTTCTGGCGCTGACCGACTACCGCTGCCAGGGCGAGGACTGCCCGCACCCGGAGCTGTCGGATCCCGCACACCGACCGTTGATGCAAGCGCACTACAGTGGTCACGATGTCGGCTTCGAGCATTTTGCGCACTTGCGCAGCCTGTGTGTTCGGTGTCATCTGCAAGAGGCTGATCACGGTTACCTGCGCAACCGTGTGTCGCATCACCGCTACCAACAGACCTTCGGTCACGTTTGACACCGGCGTGCCAGCGGATAGTCTGTTGACCACAAGAGCTGTTTCAAAATTCCGATTGTCTGACTTTGCTCCGTAATTTTTGTACGCCGGCGTGTGGCATGCCTCTGGCTTCAGCTAGGCCTGTCACTGATCAAACGGAGTTGGGCAGTGGGACGACTTTCTCTCGTCAACCTACGATTCATCAGGGTGTATTTACCCGCTTTACTGCTGCTGGGTTTCCTCGCTATTGGCGCAGTGGAAGTGTGGATCGTTCGCCAGCTCGACCGCGACCTGGTCGAACTGGCCGTCGACAAGGCGCGCCGAGCGACCGAGATGGCGCACCACAGCATTGCCACGCACCACCGTCGCTGGGAACGGGGCGACTACTCGTTGCACCAGGCGCGATCGCTGGTGTTCGAAGACATTCAAAGTATGCAGTTTGGTGAGGATGGGCACTTTTTTGTGGTCAACCTCGGGGGCATCGCCTTTGTCGACAGCGGTGATGCCGAGCGCGTGGGCCGACGCCTAGAACGCGATGTGGGCGACGGGGTGCGGTTTGATTTTGAAGAACTCCTTGCGCAGACTTACGAGAAAGGTGAGGGCCACGTGTTCAATACCTACTCGGGCGACGCAACCATCGCTCCCAAACCCACAGACCTGCACTCGGTTGTGTACGCCAAACGGTTTGCACCCTGGTCGATTGTCGTCGGCACCCACATGGGCGGTGTTGAAATTCGGTCTGCGCATGAGCGCGTGGTCAAGGAGGAGCTTGCGCTCTACGCGCTGATTGTTCTGGTCATGGCGCCGACATTTCTCTATCTGCGCCGGGCAGCGACCAAGCTCATAGGCGAGCTCGAGAGCAACAATGCACAGCTCCTTGAGCGCGAGGCAGAGTTGTCTAACAGCCTTGCCTTTTTCAAAACAGTCACGGAATCGGCGCCTGATCCGATTGTGTTGGTCTCGCGTGAAGGCACAATCCGATTTTGCAGCCGTGCAGTGAGCACAGTCTTCGAGCAGTCTCCGGATGCCTTGACGGGAACGCCGTTCAACTCGCTGTTTGACCAGCCGGTGTCGCTCGAGGAGTTGATGGCTGAAGAAAACGGCCGGGAAGTGAAAGGCATTCGCGGTGAACGGTCGATTCCGCTGCGGTTGGCAGTCACCGATGTGGCGTTGGCCGGCGGAGAACGCGTCTACACGGCGATCATGCAGGACCTCAGCCACGCGAAGCGCCTGGAGGCTGAATTGAATCAAGTGCATAAACTCGAATCTGTAGGACAGCTTGCGGCCGGTATCGCGCATGAAATCAACACGCCTGCACAGTTTGTTGGGGACAACTTGCAGTTTGTTGACGAGTCGGTTGGTGACTTGCTGGCGGCGACCGAGTCAATCAAGTTTCGCGTTGCCAAGACTGAAGACACGGCGTTGCGCGACGATGTGCTCGCGGCCCTGGACGCCGCAGACATCGACTTTGTGATGGCGGAGCTGCCGCGCGCGTTGTCGGAGTCGCTAAGCGGTATCAAACGGGTGTCTGACATCGTGCAGGCCATGAAACACTACGCCCACCCCGGCGAATCCATGCAGCGGGTGGACATCAATGTCAACGTCGAGAAAACCATCGCCGTGTCGCGCAGCGAGTGGGGGTTCCACGCCGAGCTTGTCACCGATTTCGGCTCCGAAATGCCGCTGATCGAATGTATCCCGTCGGATGTGAATCAGGCGGTGCTCAATATCATCGTCAACGCCGGACAGGCCATTGCAGCACGACAGCTGGTTGAGCCCGGCCACCGCGGGCGGATCTGTGTCAGCACCCGGACCCTGTCCGACCACGTGCACATTGTGGTCGAAGACAACGGTATAGGCATGGAGGACGATGTGTTGCAGCGGGCGTTTGATCCTTTTTTCTCAACCCGTGAGGAGGGCCAGGGTTCCGGCCAGGGACTCTCGACCGCCCTGAAGATTGTCACGGCGCACGGCGGTACGGTTGGCGTGGACAGCGAGCCGGGTGTCAGCACGCTCTTCACCATTCGATTGCCAGCTTTGGCCATTTACAGCCGAGCGACGAAAGCTGCGGCGTGATGTCAGCTCAGTTGTCTTTGTTTTCCTCTGATTTCACGTCTTTAGCCAGCGTCTTGATCTTGCGGTTGACCGAATCGGGCACACTGCGTTTTATGATCTGCTCGGCTGTGGTTTCACCGCCCTTTCGCAAGGTCAGCACCTGCAGGGACTTCGACAACACGATCAACACCACGATCAGTAACGCAAGTGCCATGCTGAACGCCACCAGCAAGGTCTTTTCGATTAACCCCATGTCCTTCCACTGGACTTGCAATCGTCTGACGACATCAGTGGCTTGCAGTTTGAGGCTGTCGATGCGATGACGAACCCAGGGGAAGCGCAAGCCGAGGTGGACGGTGGTGATCGAGCCGATGATTTTGATGAGGTATTTCTTGAAACCGCTGACGAGAAACCATGGGGCTTTTTTCAGCAGCACGCCAAGTGTTTTCCACGCGAACACTTTTTTCAGCAGTGGCACGACGCCGAGCAATGCCGGCCAAATGAGGTCGTGTTGTTCGAACCACACCCATGCCGTGAGGGCGACACTTGCCATAGCGAGAAGAACGAGAAGTGTCAGGCGTTGAGATGGAGTCATAGCCGATTTGAGGTATTGTTCGATTGGGTCAGCTGGTTGTCGCCAGTGGACTGCTATATTGAAGCATTGTCAGCGGCCGATGGACCGGCCGCTTTCAGTATTTCGAAAAACGAAAGAGAGACTTTCGCTGACTCGCAGCCTCTGAACCCGTCGGCAACGTTCTGCCGAACAACCCGTGTACCCATGATGGGGTGGGGCACCAGAGCATCGCACTGCAAAGGATTGCAACCGTGAAGACCGTCGTGTTTGTCGATGATGAACTCTCCATTCTGGAGGGCTTGCGTCGCAACCTGCGCCGCATGCGCTCGGAATGGGACATGCACTTTTTCTCCGAGCCCCGTGACGCGCTTGCGTTCGTTCAGGATACGCCGGTTGACGCCATTGTCAGCGACATGCGGATGCCGGGTATGAACGGTGCCGAATTGCTGCAAGCGGTTCAGGCGTCTCGCCCCGATACCATCAGGATTGCGCTATCGGGTTATGCCGACTCCGAACTGATCCTCGAATCCGTTCACACCATCCACCGCTACATTTCCAAGCCCGCCGAGCTTGAAACCATTCGAGATGCGGTGGCGCGCAGTCTTGCGCTGCGCGAACAGTTGTCCAGCCCGCAGATCAGCGCCTATGTCGGCGCCTTGGGCGCGTTGCCGTCTTTGCCGGACATCTACAACCAGATCACGGCGCTTGTGGGCGATGACAATTTTTCACTGGCCGATGTGGCGCACCTGATCGAGCAGGACATCGGGCTGTCATCGGTGGTGCTGAAAATTGTCAACTCAGCTTTCTTCGGCAACTTCGGCAATATCGACTCGGTGGCGCAAGCGGTCACGATGCTCGGTTCCGACACTATCAAGAACATTGTGCTGACCGAGGAACTGGTCAAGCAATTCGACAAGGCAACAACTGAAGAATTCGAACGTCTCAATGCCTTGTCCAAATCGGTCAGTGCGCTCGCACAGCGGTTTGCGCGGTCGGCCGCGCTCGACAAACGTGCGATTGACCACAGTCAGCTCGGTGGCATGGTCTCGGTGCTCGGGGACATGATCGTGCTGGACCAAGGTGAACCCGAAGGCCTGTCGGAGAAGGTGGAGCCGCCCGTTATCGTCGGCTATCTGCTGAGCCTTTGGTCCATGCCCGATCCACTCGTCGAAGCGGTGGTGGGCCACCGAGAGCCTGTCGATACCGCGAGTGAGCCCCGCACTGATGGGGTGAGCCCGACCGACTGCGTGCGAGCGGCCTGGCTTGCCTACGGTGAGTATGTGTCATTGCCCGAAGACGAACGTCCGTCCGCCGATGCGCCCTTGCGTGATGCCCTAGCGCACCTCGCGCAAAGTGGTGATCTGGGCGAGAAGTGGTTCGGCGATGTGATTGCGGTGATGTGAGAACGATTGTTTGATGCGTTCTGCTTTGCAATGTGGTGAGCAGCCCGAGAATCGGCAGTCCTTTGCCGGACCCTGGGGCCACTAATTCTCGGGACGCACTACAAGACTACGCCGAATCACGGAATTTACGCGTCGTAACCGGTGATTCGCGCCGCCAATTAGTCTTGTCAATTTCGCAATACTCACCGTCACATATTGACGCTTCGTGCAGTCTGGCGCGCGAGTGGCGCCGTCAGGCATCGATTCGCTTGTAACGGATACGCTTCGGCCCGGCGTCGTCACCGTGACGGCGCTTGTAGTCCTCTTCGTACTCGCTGTAGTTGCCGTCGAAGAAGGTCACTTCACTGCCCCCTTCGAACGCAAGAATATGCGTGGCAATGCGGTCGAGAAACCAGCGGTCGTGCGAAATGACAACGGCGCAGCCGGGGAAGCTCAACAAGGCTTCTTCAAGCGCCCGCAGGGTTTCGACGTCCAGATCGTTGGTCGGCTCATCGAGCAGCAGTACATTTCCACCGCGCTTGAGCAGCTTGGCGAGGTGGACCCGGTTACGCTCTCCACCGGAGAGGTCGCCGACCTTCTTCTGCTGGTCGCCACCTTTGAAGTTGAATCGACTCACGTACCCGCGCGCCGCTGTCTCATAGGTGCCGACGCGGATCGTGTCCTGGCCGTCGGAGATTTCCTCGAATACGGTCTTGTTGGCGTCGAGCGCGTCGCGGCTCTGGTCTACGTAGGCGACGTCTACCGTGTCGCCGAGCCGGAAGGTGCCGGAGTCGGGTTGCTCCTGACCGGTCATCATGCGAAACAGCGTGGTCTTGCCTGCACCGTTGGGTCCGATGATGCCGACGATGCCGCCCTTGGGCAGTGAGAAGGACAAGTCTTCGTAAAGCAGTTTGTCGCCGAAGGATTTGGCGATACCGTCAGCTTCGATCACGAGGTCGCCAAGGCGTTGACCGGGTGGGATGTAGATTTCCTGCGTTTCGGAGCGCTGCTGTACATCTTTGCTTTGCAGCTCTTCGAATCGCGCGAGGCGCGCCTTGCTCTTGCTGCGCCGTCCCTTGGGGTTGGAGCGCACCCACTCGAGCTCGGCTTTGATGGCTTTCTGGCGACCGGCTTCGGTCTTGGCTTCCTGCGACAGGCGAGCGTCTTTCTGATCGAGCCAGCTCGAGTAGTTGCCTTCCCAGGGGATACCCCGGCCACGGTCGAGTTCGAGAATCCAGCCCGCCACGTTGTCGAGAAAGTAGCGATCGTGTGTGACAGCCACTACGGTGCCGGTGAACTCGCCGAGGAATTGTTCGAGCCAGGCCACCGACTCGGCGTCGAGGTGGTTCGTCGGCTCGTCGAGAATCAACATGTCCGGGGCTGAGAGCAGCAGTCGGCACAGTGCCACCCGGCGCCGTTCGCCACCGGAGAGGTTGCCGACAACGGCATCCCAGGGCGGCAGTCGGAGCGCGTCGCCGGCGACATCCAGCTTGCGTTCGAGGTTGTGTGCGTCTGCCGCTTCGATGATGTTTTCGAGTGTGGCCTGTTCGGCGGCGAGTGCGTCGAAGTCGGCGTCGGGCTCGGCATAGGCCGCGTAGACCGCTTCGAGTCGGGTCTGCGCCTCTTTGATCTCGCCGAGTGCCTCTTCGACCGTGTCACGGACGGTTTTGTCATCGTCGAGTTTCGGTTCCTGTTGCAGGAAACCGATCTTGATGCCGGGTTGGGGCCGCGCTTCGCCAATGATGTCGGTGTCAACGCCGGCCATGATGCGCAGCAGGGTCGATTTACCGGCACCGTTGTAACCCAGGACACCGATCTTGGCACCGGGGAAGAAGTTGAGGTAGATATCCTTGAGGATTTCCTTTTTGGGCGGGACCACTTTCCCGACGCCGTTCATCGTGTAGATGTATTGAGCCATGTGAGCGCGTTGCGGATGTCTGTGTGTCTGTGCGCCATTATCCGCTTATTTCGGGTCATCGGCACGCCTGACGCCGCTGGGTCAGTGGTGGTATTACCGGATGAGCGTCGTCAGTGTGTCGTGGCCGGTCGCTTGCGGGTCGATCTGCAGCGGGGGCGCCGTGCCCGATCGGCGACACGCGCACAATCGTCGTCAATCGACACGGCGTCGCAGAACACTGGAACGGGGGAGCACGGTTGGCAAAATCCCGCTCAAGATTCGGTTCGGCGGGTCGTTTTTTAGTGTGTACGCGAGCGCACAATACGGTGTCAGCCGTGCCCGGACGCCCAGTCTGTCAGTCAG
>CALDHJ010000251.1 GCA_937941555.1 uncultured Granulosicoccaceae bacterium
GGCGCGGCTCTCCCAGAGCCGCAGCACGTTCACGCTGTGGCCGCCGTAGCCGACGACCGGCACGTCCCAGGGCACACCGCGAATCAGCAATCCCGGGTGCCAGACCTTGTGTGGCCGGCCGAGGTCGTCGTGTTCGATCGCAACGTGACCGTATAGCGGCACGTCTTGCACCGATTCGGGGCGACAGATCTCCCATGGGTTGCCGTACTCGCGCCATTCATCCGGCCGCTCGATCTGGGCACCCTTGTGGAACTCCTGCCTGAACAGGCCGTGTTCGTAGTGGATGCCGTAGCCCACAGCGGGGTAGTCGAGCGTGGCCAATGAGTCGAGATAGCACGCGGCGAGTCGGCCCAGACCACCGTTGCCCAGCGCCATGTCCGGCTCTTCCTCGAGGATGGCTTCGATATCCAGCCCAAGATTGTCGAGGGCGTCCCGCGTGACGTCGAAAAGACCGAGGTTGTGCAGGTTGTTCGACAGCAGGCGCCCCATGAGAAATTCGAGGGACAGGTAGTTGACCGCACGGGTGTCGACGTTGCGGTGCCGCTGGTGGGTGCCGCGCAGCCCGTCGAATACGTGCTCGTTGACGGCCATACAGGTGGCCGTCCACCAGGCACGGTTTGTCGCCGTGTCGGCGTCTGCGCCGAGAGTGTGGTCGAGATGGCGCTGGATGCGTTGCGTCAGCGCGTCGACTGACGGGACCGTCTTCTCGGATTGGCCTGTAGACACCGGTTATCCCTGTTGTTGTGTTGTCTGGGGTTGCATCGCAGCGTTGATGTGCGAATACGTCCCCTGTGGACTGCAAAAGGCGAGCCGTTGGCCGCACACGAGTGATGCAATCCGATCGGTTGAAGATGTCAGTTTAGATGGGCGGCAGCGCAGTGACCGCTCGGGTGGATCAGTCGGGTTTCGCATCGCGCAGGCGTTGCTGGCAGCGTGCCTCGATTTCGCCGAGCTCGCTGATCGATCGTTCGATATCCTGCTGCTGTTGTTGCAGCAGGGTGCGGGTATCTTCAAGACGCGCCAGCATCGCCTTGAGCTGGGCCGCTTCACCGGCTTCCGAGTCGTAGAGTCCGATCAGCTCCCAGGTGTCTTCGAGCGACCAACCGAGTCGGCGGCCTCGCAATAACAGCCGCAAGTGAGTGCGGTCTCGCCGTGAGTAGACACGGTTGCGCCCCTCTCGGCGGGGATTGAGGTAGCGCTTTTCCTCGTAGAACCGGATCGTGCGCGTTGTGACGTCAAACGCCTTGGCGAGCTCGGAGATGGTGAAAGTCTCGGCCTGGTCGGTCATGGCGGGATGGAATCCGGTGGTGGTGCCGTATCGGCGGGCTTAGTTTACGTTACGTAAACGGCAGTCGCCATCACGCTGTCACAGAATCGTGAATTCCTGCTCGGGTGTCTGCCGCCGCGGTCGATCCTGCGTAATCGACACTCAGGTTTTCAGCTGGATTGCCGCTCTGTGCTACATCAAACTCACCGTTCCGGAGGGTCACCATGGGTGCACCCAGTTCACGGGCCCAAAAACGGGTACGTGCGAAAGTGCCAGCGGCAACCTTTCGCCCGGGCATCGCCAAGCTCTACGAGCAGCGCGAGAACCCGGAGGACAACCCCGAGGCCGCGTTGAAACGCTGGTCGTCTGTCGGCACGCCGGCCGATGCGACCTTTGAACCGCACATCGGCAAGGTGTACGAAGCGCTCGAAGCGTCGGGTGAGCTGCGCGTTGACAGCATCACGTCACGTCTTCGGTGGGAGAAGATCAACGGCGAATCGTCGGACAAGAACGACAAGAAGGCGGGCGAAAACGCGTCGACATCCTCGGCGTCGCTCGGCGGTGCGGTACGGTCATTGATCGCGTCGGTCCAGAATTGGGCCAAGCGCAGCGACTGATTCCCGCCGGCAAACGCGCCGCGTTCAACCCGGTGGGACGTCCCATTCCACATCGACGTGGAGTGGCCCGCGGAAGGCCCAGCCGCCGAAGGTCGCGGGCCGATTTGCCGCCAAGCGCAAATTTGGCAGCCGCTCGAACACCTGCGGCAACACCACTTCGCTGATCAGACAACGCGACACCCAGGCCCCCGCACAGAAATGCGGGCCGGCTCCGAAACTCACCGCCTTGCGCAGATCCCGCTGCGTGTCGAAGCGATCGGCGTTGGCGAACACGGACTCGTCGCGGTTGGCCGAACCGAACATGAAGAACACCAGTCCGTCCGGGTTGATGTCGGTGCCGTGCAATCGGGTGGGTTGGGCCAGGCGGCGTGGTGACATGCCGATGGGCGAGACCCAGCGCGCGTATTCCTCGAAGGCCTGCAACCATGTCACATCGCCGCGTCGACACGCGGCAAGTTGCTCGGGGTGACTCAGTAGTGCCCATATCGTACCGGCGATCGCGTCGCGGGGCTCGTTCTGACCGCCGGAGATGGCGAGTTTGATGTTAGCGTCGATTTGCGCGGCATTCAGACCGGCCTGGAGTTGGACCGAAAGCATCGAGTGATCCGGTGTTGCCTCAACAGCGGCCTGGCGCTCGGCAATGTGCTGGGAGATGGTTTGAGTGCAGCTCTGGCACCGCGCTTCGATCTCGGGGTCGCCGGTGTAGTTGGCGCAGCCATCGATCATGCCCTGGCTGACCCGGTCGATGTCCTCGGCGCTCATGTTGGTCAGCCCGGTCACCGCCTTGAGTGCCTCGGCTGACGCAGGCATGGCGAGGTCGCGCACCAACTCGCAGTGGCCTCGCGGCGCAAGGGTGTCGAGAATGGCGTTTGTGGTGGCCTCGAATTGTGCCCGCCACACCGCCTTGACGGTTTTCGCACTCATCGCCGGCAGAATGGCCCGGCGCTCGTTGAAATGGGCGTCTCCGTCCTTTCGCATGAGATTTTCGCCCATTAGCCGGGTCATCAGGCCGTTCGGCATATGGGATGAATAGGTGTCAACGCGTTTTTCCTGCTCGACGACATCGCTGTGGTGCGTGAGCAGCGTGGCGCGCAACTGTGGCACCCAGGCGACTGGCGCAGTCTGTCGAAGCGTTGCCAGTTGCGGATAGGGGTCGTGCCAGAAGGCGTCGACGTCGATGTCCACCGTTGTCATGCCCGTCTCCTGCCTTTGCGCTCGTGATTGTTTGATGAGGGTGACATCCTACCGCGACTGTCGACGAGGGTGTCAGGTGGGCTCGGTCAGTTCGGCGACGATGACCGGATCGTTTTTGAGAGTGCGGTGTACCGGGCAACGTCCGGCGATCTCGAGCACACGCTGACGCTCGGCGTCATTGAGCGAACCGGTGAGGGTGATGCGCAGCGTAATGCGATCGAGTCGGGCGTCGGCTGGGCGGTCCCCGCAGTCTGCGCAGTCGGCGGCGTGAATGCGATCGTGTTGCAGAGCGACGGAAATATCGGTCAGGTCGAGTTGTTTGCGGGTCGCGTACATCCGCAGGGTCATGACCGTGCAGGCACCGAGTCCCATAAGCAGGTAATCGTAGGGCCCGGGACCGGCGTCCGATCCGCCGTACTCGGTTGGTTCATCGGCAATCAGGTGATGGCCGCCGGCCTGCATATCGAGTTTGAATGTGTGGTCGTTCTCGCGCACAACTACTTCGCCTGGCATGGGTGTCGGCATTTCCGAGGGCTGGGCGTCGGGCGCCTCTGTCGCCGGCAGATAGCGCGTTGCCCACGCGGCGAGCGTTGTGGCCACGTATTGGGCATCGTCGGCGTTCAAGAGCAGGTGGTCCGCGCCGGACAGGGACACGAAACTCTTGGGATGCCGGGCAGCCTTGTATATTCGGCTGGCCTCCTCGATCGGTACGATGGCGTCCTCCGGAGAGTGGAACACGAGCAGCGCGGCATCGAGCTTGGCCAGCGGCGCAAGCGTGTGGTGGCTCTGCATGTCCTCGACGAACTGGCGATTGAGGGTGAAGCGACGGCCGCCAAGTGTGACCTCGGCTTCGCCGGCTTGCAGGATGTCGTCGCGTTGCGCCGCGAAGAGGTGCTGCACGTGATCGGCCGTTGCGGGCGCGCCGACGGTGGCGACAGCCCGCACCGACGGCAACTGCGAACTGGCGTGCAAGACCGCGGCGCCGCCGAGACTGTGACCGATCAGCAGGCTCGGGGCTGTGTGTGTGGTGGCGAGTGCCTCGCTCGCAGCGAGCAAATCCTGCACGTTGGCTGAAAAATGGGAGTTGGCAAATTCGCCCTCGCTGCCACCGAGCCCGGTGAAGTCGAAACGGAGCACTGCGATGCCATGCTCGGCGAGAGCCTTGCTGATGCGCGTCGAGGCGCGGCTCTGCTTCCCGCAGGTGAAGCAGTGGGCAAAAACGGCCGTAGCGTGCGGTTGGCCGTGTTCGGGCATTTCGAGCAGACCCGACAGGGTCAGACCCGACGCGTTCTGAAATTCGTATTGGCTGCGAGGCATGGTGAGATTGTCCGGCGGTGCGATGGCGCGTTGATCGAAAGTGTACCGCCACAACCACGGCGACACGGTGTGCGTGAAACCGCGTAAGCCGTGCTGTGCTCTGGGCGCTGCAGGCGGGGGCTGCGATACTGTCAGCCCTGTTCGGGTGTGGGCAATTGGAGATGGGTGTGATGCGCGTGATCCTGCTGACGGCCGTTGCGATGCTGGCCTTTGCCGCCAATTCGCTGCTGGCGCGGATCGGCGTGCGCGATGGACTGATCGATGCCGGCAGTTTCACGGCCCTTCGGTTGATCAGCGGCGCGCTCGGGTTGTGGATTCTCGTGGCGTGGCAGACACGCTCGGTGCGGCCTGCGCGTGGCGGCAGTGTGTTTGGCGCCCTGGCGCTCTTTGCCTACGCAGCGGCTTTTTCCTTTGCCTATCTCGACCTCACGGCGGCAATGGGTGCTCTGTTGTTGTTCGGTGCTGTGCAGTTGACCATGATCGCGGTCGGGCTTTGGCGTGGCGACCCGGTGTCGGGTGTGCAGTGGTGTGGCGTAGTGCTCGCGTTTGCCGGCTTGATCGGCCTGTTGTTGCCCGGTCTGAGTGCGCCACCCTTGGGCAGTGCCGTGATCATGCTGGTATCCGGTGTGGCCTGGGGCGTGTATTCGCTGCTCGGCCGCGGCGTGTCGGAGCCGCTCGCCGCAACAGCAAACAACTTTCTCTTCACGGTGCCGCTCGCGGTGTTGTTGGTGCTGGTGACCTGGTCCGCCGCGCACATCAGCGCCCTGGGGGTGTTTTATGCCGTGCTATCCGGAGTGCTCGCGTCCGGCGCCGGTTACGCGATCTGGTACACCGCGCTGCCAGCGTTGTCGTCACCCATCGCAGCGACCGTGCAGCTCAGTGTGCCTGTGATTGCAGCTATGGGCGGCGTGCTGTTGCTCGCCGAGCCACTGTCACTGCGCTTGGTCCTGGGTTCTGTCGCAGTGCTCGGCGGTGTCGCCCTTGTCATCATGGCGCCGATGATGCGCGGCGGTGGAAACCGCGAATGAACCACTTTGGTCGGCGTCTGATGCGCGTGGCGGGGCTGTGGTTATTCAGCGGTGTGCTGATTGCCGCACCGGGCTGGCAAGCCGCGACGTCGGAGCAGGTGCGCGACGCCCTCAGCGATCGTACGCTGTATTTCGGCCTGACGGTGCAGACCTTCCACGCATCGGGCCGAACACTCTACGACGCAGGTCGACCCAGCTGGGGCAGGTGGCGCGTGCAGGGCGACCAATACTGTTCCCAGTGGCCACCCCAGGACACCTGGACCTGCTACGACGTGGTGCTCAGTGCCGATGGCAAGCGGGTCCGATTTGTCGGACAGGGCAACGATGTGTCCAACGGCGTCTACGACCCGAATGACCGCTGAGGCCCGACCAGCCAGCGCCCACGCGCGTCGGGCGGGGCAATGAGATAGGGGTAAACACCTAGTCAGGGCGAATCCAGTGCTCAGGAGTTGAACCGATACGGCCTCTTCGACTCTCAACCCCATTCCCGATGGAGCGCGATGCAATGGCCGATTTCAGCTCACTTTCCCGACGACGTTTTCTCGCTGCCGGCGCGGCGCTGCCGGTGCTCGCGGCAAGTGGGTCTGTCCTGGCGGCGCCGGAACGCGGCATTGTCGGCAGCCTCGCGCCCGAGCTCGACGTCAGTTACTGGCTTGATGCGAACGGCGAACCCAATGGTGACTTCAAGGTGCTCGAAAATCGAGAGAACCTGATCGTGCTGAAATTCTGGCAGTCGTGGTGCCCGGGTTGCCACCGACACGGCCTGCCGGCGCTCAAGAAGATCAGCAATTCGCTGGCGGACAATCCTCGCGTCGCCTTTGCCGCCGTGCAAACGGCGTTTGAAGGGCTGAGCACCAACTCGCCTGAGAAGGTCGAGGAAATTCAGGCGCAATACGAATTGGCCTTGCCCGTTGGCCACGCTGATCCGGCAGCGGACGGCGGCCACCTGCCCGATGTGATGTCGAAATACCGAACCGGTGGCACGCCGTGGTTCGTGGTTATCGCGCCGGGTGGGGAAGTGCTGTATGACGGGTTTCAGCTCGACGCCGACCGGTTCCTCGCGTGGTTCGCCAAAACACCGCTCGCGGCCTGATCTGCCAGTATCGTTACGCTTTGTCCCGGGCACTGATGTGATCAGTGTCGGCTGCGCAGTGCCCGTCTGCGTTTGAGAAACACCTCGTGGCCAAGTTCGGTGCCGTCGTGAAACGAACCGAAGGCCTTGTCCCATGGCACTTCCAGGTTGCCGTAGTTGCATTCGTAGTAGCGGTGGTGCATTTGGTGGTGAAAGGTTCCAAGTGCAAGCGCTTCTTCGTCCTTGACGAGCAGCTCGTCGAATCCCGCGTGTGAGGTTGCAGCTGTCAGCGCCTGGTGCTGCATGTGAAACAGGATGTGAATCGGGTGTGAGGCGACCACCCAATGAATCAGGATGGAGCTGAAGAACAGCAGGTGTTCGATCGGGTGCATCGACAGGCCCGACCAGGGGCCGACGTTGGTGTTGCGGTGGTGCAGTGCGTGCGCAACGTTGTAGAGCGGTGGCCAGTGCAGCGCGCGGTGTATCCAGTAGAAGTGGAATGAAATCCAGACCGGCGTCAGCAGAAACAGCGCGATAAACCACACCGGATTCTGCTGAAAGCCGAGAGTCGGGATCACGTTATTGGCCATTGCCCAGAACATCAGCACCTCAAAAGCGGTCCAGATCGGGACACCGCTTGCCAGCGTCCAGAACTGGTTGTCGCGCAGCTGGCTGCCAAAGGTGTACTGCGGACCCGCGGCGTCGAGCGGACGCCCGTCGAACTTCAGCTTGTCGCCCTGCGTCTTGCGGACATGCAGGCACAGGTGGAGGCCGCCGGCCACGACGCTGATCAGCAGGAGGTTGCGCACCAACAGTTGGCTGATCCAGCCGACAGACAGCGTGGCCATTTCGGCCAGTGGC
>CALDHJ010000252.1 GCA_937941555.1 uncultured Granulosicoccaceae bacterium
GGCCTTGCGCTGGCAGCGGCCAACGCGGCCTTTCTGTCGCCGGCCGAGAACGTCTGGTGGGTCGTATCAATCGGGTTGTTGATCATCGCGCTGGTGCACGCGTCCTGGCTCGCGCTGGCGTCCGACCTGCGCCACCGCGACCACATCGGCAAACTCAAGGACGAATTCTCGCTCGAGCGCGAAAAACTGCGCAGTACGGCCGAGAAGGAAAAACACCACCTGGTCGCCGAGACCCAACGGCGCATCAGCCGCGAAGCGGCGTCCCAGACCGCCCGCGCCAATTTTCGGGCCGGCAGCCTCGCGGCCGCCGCGGTCGCGATCGCGGCCCTTATGATGATGGCGCAGCTGTTCACGCTCGGCTGGATTGCGCTTGGCACCGCCGGTGGCGGGGTCGCGGGCTACCTCCTCCGGCGTCGACACGAGCGCCTGCAACAGGAAGCCGTTGTCGCCGCCAGGCAGGCGCCCGTGGTGGTCGAGGGCACCCTGCTCGAATCGGAGCGCCCCGACTGATGGCGATACAGTGGTACCCGGGCCACATGCACAAGGCGCGCAAACAGCTCGCCGAAGTGTTGCCCAAAATAGACGTGCTGGTGGAGTTGCGCGACGCCCGTATTCCGGCCAGCAGCAGCAACCCCAACCTCATCGAACTGCGCAGCGAGAAGCCGGCGCTGATCGTGTTGACCAAGACCGACCTCGCCGACCCGGCACTCACCGACACCTGGCGCGCTCACTTTGAAGCCGAAGGCGAATCGGTGTTGTTGATCGGCAACGACTCCCGCGCCAACGCCGAGACACTGCCCGATCGCGTGCGCGCGCTGCTCGGCGGACGCCGCCAGGACATCCCGGTCACCATCGCCATCGTCGGCATTCCGAACGTCGGCAAGTCCACCCTCATCAACCAGCTCGCGGGCCGTCAGATCGCGCGCACCGGTGACGAACCGGCGGTCACGCAACGCCAGCAGCGCGTGAGCCTCAACGCCGGGCTGTCGCTGCTCGACACACCCGGCTTGCTCTGGGGCAATATCGACAACCACGCCAGCGGCTACCGTCTGGCCGTGACGGGCGCGATCAAGAACACCGCCATTGACCACGCAGAGGTCGCGCTCTTCGCCATCGAAGCACTCGACGCGCTCTACCCGGGTCGTCTCGCCAAGCGCTACAACCTCAGCGGCACCGACGCGACCGGCACCCTGCTGACGCCGATCGAGACACTCGAGGCCATCGGCGCACGGCGCGGCTGCCTGGTGCGCGGCGGCACCGTCCACCTCGAACGCGCCGCGACCATCCTGCTTACCGACCTGCGCAGCGGCCTGCTCGACCGGTACACCCTCGAAACCCCGGATATGCTCGAAGCCGAACACCTCATCACGCTCGAGCGAAACGCCGAGCGCGAAGCCAAGAAAGCAGCCCGACTCGCCGCCCGCAAAACCAAGCGCCGACGCTCCTGAACGCCTCGCCGGAGACACGCCACGCCATGAGTCGTCTCGAGAACACCGTCCGCCTCTACCCGGCGCTGCGTGCGGCGAGCGGTTTCCTTGCATGGATACCGGTGTTTTTTCTCTATTTGTCGTCCCACTGGTCGCTCAGCGCAGTGCTGACGCTGTCGGGGCTCTACTACATCACCGTCTTCGTGCTCGAAGTGCCCTCCGGCTATCTGTCTGATCGGCTCGGACGCAGGCCGACGCTGCTGTTGGGTGCCGGCTTTGCATTGTTGGCCTCCCTGTTGTTTGTGCTCGCCGGCCAGTGGTGGGTGTTTGTCGCTGCCAACATGGCCCTGGCCGCCAGCATCGCCCTGCAATCGGGCAGCGACACGGCCCTGCACTACGATGCGCTCAAGTCACTCGGACGCGAATCGGAATACCAGGCGCGCGAAGCGCGCGCCGAGACGTGGGGCATGGTCTCTCTGGCCGCAGCCTGCCTGCTCGGTGGCGCGCTCGGCTCGCTCGACCTGCGACTCGCCTACGCGCTGTCGGCCTGCGGCGCGCTGGTCGCCATCCTGCTGCTGTTGCGCATGCAGGAGCCGCCGGCATCCGACACCGCAGCGCCGGCTTTCTTCACGACACTCGGGCAGTGTATCGGGCGCCTGCGTGACCCGCTGCTCGCCTGGGTTTTTGCGGCCATGATCGGCCTCTACGCGCTGGCGCACATCGTCTACGAGCTCTACCAGCCCTTTACGACCGCCATCACCGACACGCTGGCAATCCCCCTGCCGGCGCCCGCCCTCTCGGGCCTGATCATCGGCGCCTCGATGTTCGGCGGGGCGCTGGCCGCGCAGCTCAGCGTCGCCTGGCGCGCTTCGCTCGGGCTGTTCGGGCTGATCGCCGTTGCCACGGTATTGCAAGCCGGTGTCGCGCTGGCGCTTGCGGTCGGTGGCGGCGTGTTCGGGCTGTTGCTGGTGACCTTGCGCAACTTCCCGATGTCGCTGCTGCACGCGCCGGTCAACGATGCCATCGCGCCACGCATCAGCAGCGCACAACGGGCGACTTTTCTCTCGCTGCTGAGCCTGCTTGAGCGGCTGGTGTTTGCGTTGCTGTTGTTCGGGCTGGGCGCGGTCTTCGCCGGCGGCGATCCCGCAAGTGCAGCGAACGTGCAGCCGCTGTTGTTTGCGACCCTCGCACTCGCCGCCATCGGCGCCCTCGTGCTGGTGCTGGCGGTGCCGGCGGCGAGACGCGCGCTCGACGCCCCCTGACGAATCCGCCGGAGCCCCCTATGCCCTACCAACTCGCCGTGTTCGACTGGGCCGGCACCGTGATCGACTACGGCTCCTTCGCCCCGATGGGGGTCTTTGTCGAGACCTTCAGGCAGTTCGACGTATCCGTCAGCGTCGCACAGGCACGCGCGCCAATGGGGATGCCCAAACGCGATCACATCGCCGCCATGCTCGAGGACCGCGACATCGCGGCACAATGGCGGGCAAGCCGGGGCAGTGCGCCGGATGACGACGCCATTGACGCGCTCTACGCGGTGTTCGTCCCGGCCAACGAGGTG
>CALDHJ010000253.1 GCA_937941555.1 uncultured Granulosicoccaceae bacterium
CTTTGATCAGCGCAATGATCAGTTCGGGAAAACGTTCTGCGAGCTGTGAGCGGGACAGGCTGTCGCCGTGGGACAGCACGTCCAGCGCGACGTCCGGCAGTTCGGCGCTGAGGACGATGGCAGCGTGTGCTGCACCAGCTGGAGAGGTTGAATCGGTAGACGGCATGGGAGGCTCCGCACACGAGCACGGTGTTGTGCCCGAAAATTGACTGTGTGCAGACCCTGTTGCGAATCCTGTGCCCGATCGATTGCCGCAGCGGCAATTTTTTCCGCCAGGCGGAATGGTCCGATCTGTGGTGGGTCAGTCGGCCTCGAGTGCACGCGCGCGCAGTGCGTCCATTTGCAACACATGAATGTGCTGGAGCAAGGCTTCACGTTCACTTTGCAGAATATCGGTGAATTGCAAGGCGCAACCGAATTTCCCTTGCGCCGCCGGTGTACGTCGTTTGTGTTCCCGAACGACTTTGGCGAGCGCGTCGATAGTCTGTCCACTCGGGAAGAGCCGCAGCGACACCCGCACCGACTGGCCGATGAAATAGGCAACTTCGGAATCGAAATGCAAGCCACTGCCACTGATGTTCACGGTGTGCGTCGGGCTTCGCGTCGGCGCGGCATCAGAGAGGTTGCCGATCTGTGTCTGCAGCGCGTCGATCCGTTGCTCGAGCTTGCCGAGGTAGGCTGCGATGTCAGGGTAGTTCTCCTCGAGGTTGCGCCAGATCACGTGCGCATGCGCACCGGAATCGGTGTCCTGGCCGCTGCTGCGTCGCTGCTCAAGCGCATCCTGAAACTGAGTCAGCGCGTCGTCATCCAGCACGGTGACTCGCAGGGCCACAGCGTCATTGACGCGGTAAAATGCACGTCTTTCGGCGGAATCTACCGCCGGGCTTTGTGTGTTCTTCACTGCATTCGCCATGTCTCTCTCCCCTACTGCCCCGCCTCTCGGCGCTCGATCACTGTTTACCAGTGCTGTCCAACACCACCACTTCCACTCGTCGGTTGCGTGCGCGGTTTGCCGCCGTCGCGTTGTCCGCAATCGGTTTGACTTCTGCGTGCGCACGCATCTCGACCCGGTCTTTGCCGATACCGCCACGCGTGGTCAGGTAGTGCACCACGTTGGCCGCTCGCGCCGCCGACAACTCCCAGTTCGAGCGGAATTCGTCATTCGAGATCGGCACATTGTCGGTGTGACCAGCCACGACCAGATCCCCGGGCACATCACTCAGGGCGCGTCCGACACGTGACAGAACCGGCGCAAACTGATCGTTTATCTTGGCTCTGGCGGTGTTGAAAAAACCGCGTTCGCGCAACCGAACGATCACCTTGTCCCCGTCCGTGACCACTTCGACCAGACCTTCATCAATCTCTTTCTTCAACTGTCGCCGCACGATGTCCGCCTTGCTTTCGGCCCGCTGCTCGGCCTCCTGCTTCAGGCGCCGTTGCAGATCACCATCCGACATCCGCTTCGGCGTGTCCGCCAGCATGTGCTGAGCAACAATCTCTTCTGCCATTTCCAGAGCGGCTGACAGCTGTACATTCTCAAGTGCCTCGGAACGCGCTTCGGCTATCGCCTGCAAGTGCGCCTCGGTAAATTCAACTGGTTGCTGCTCGGTTTCGTTCTCGGATTGCTCGTTTTCCTTGGCCTGCGCTGTCGCCTGATCGCCAGACTCTTCTTCCCCCGACGAGCGGTTGTTACTGCTGTCGGAATCGTTGAAATCGAGATTTTGCTTGTATTGCTCAGTCGTGACCTGCTGAACGCTCTTCACGATGGTTGGCATGGGCTTACCCGCACTGAACTCCTGAGCAATGATGCTGGTGCCCTTCGGAATCTGTTTGGCCTGCACCTCACGCTGCACACCAAAAGCAAATTTCATGGAACCGGCAACGCGCTTGTATTTCTGAACGTCCATCTCTGAAAACGAGAGCAGCAGAACAAAGAAACACATCAACAGCGACATCAGGTCGGCAAAGGTCGCAAGCCACCCTGGTAGCTGGGGACATTCTGGGCAATCGTTGTCATCCACCGCGCATCACTCCCGGATCAGCTCGAGGAGCGCTTGGATTCAGGCAGGAAATTGTTCAACAGTTGCTCCAGCACGCGAGGGTTGATGCCTTCCTGGATACCGGCAACAGACTCGAGAATGAGCCGCTTTTTCAGTTTCTCTTCGGCCGCACGCAATTTGAGCTTGTCGGAGATAGGCAGCGCGATAGCGTTCGAAATGATGGCGCCGTACAGGGTTGTCAGCAGTGCGACCGCCATCGACGGGCCGATGCTCTTCGGATCGTCCATGTTGCCCAGCATCTGTACCAGACCGACAAGCGTTCCGATCATGCCCATCGCCGGGGCTGCATCCCCAACGGCTGCAAAGAAGTTCGCACCCGTCTCGTGGCGCTCGATGGTCAGGTTCGTGTCCTTGGCCAGCATGTTCTGGACAACCTCGGGTGGATTGCCATCAATGCAAAGCGAAATGCCCTTTTGCAGGAAAGGGTCGCTGATCTCGCGACCCTCGAGGGCAAGCACGCCTTCCTTGCGCGCGACGTTGGCGAGTTCAACCGCCTCGGTAATCAGGTCTTCAGGTGGCACGCTCTTGAACATGAACGCCTTGGCGAGCACTTTGAAAGAGCCGATGAAGTGTCCAAGCGTAACGCGCAGCAACACTGCGAAGGTGGTTCCACCCACGACAATGAGCATTGACGGAATGTCCACGAAAGCGCCAAAGCTTCCGCCAACAAGGATGGCCCCGGCGATAATGCCGAGCGCACCCACAATTCCAACTAGCGTGGCGATATCCACTGCCGCAACCCGCTCCTGCTCAGATAGAGAGAACAACCGGTACATG
>CALDHJ010000254.1 GCA_937941555.1 uncultured Granulosicoccaceae bacterium
CACTGCTTCGGTTGTGGCGCACACGGCTCGGCGATCGGCTTCCTCATGGAATTCGATCGGCTGGGTTTTGTCGAGGCGATTGAAACGCTGGCCGCCGACCAGGGCCTGGAGGTGCCGCGCGAAGGCGGCAACGCACAACCGCAACGCGACCACGGCCCGCTCTACACAGCGCTCGCGGCCTCTGACACTTTCTACCAGCAGCAGTTGCGCGCCAACCCGCGTGCGATCGACTACCTCAAGGGACGCCACCTCAGTGGCGAGACGGCCAAGCGATTCGGTCTCGGCTACGCGCCGGAAGGCTGGGACACGTTGAGCAAGCTCGCAGACCCCAAGGCCCTCGACCACGCCGGCATGCTCTCCGGGGAGACGAGGCGCTACGACCGTTTCCGCGACCGCATCATGTTTCCGATCCGCGACCGTCGCGGTCGGGTCATCGGATTTGGCGCGCGCGTGATCGATCAGGGCGAACCAAAATACCTCAACTCCCCCGAGACGCCGCTCTTCCACAAGGGCTACTCGCTCTACGGCATTTTCGAGCTGCAACAGGCGGCCCGCAAGCCCGACTGCATCGTCGTGGTCGAGGGCTATATGGACGTGGTGGCCCTGTCGAACTACGGCGTGCACTACGCCGTCGCTACACTCGGCACCGCGACCACGACCCACCACGTCGAACTCTTGTTCAAACTCGCCCGCGATGTGGTGTTCTGTTTCGACGGCGACCGCGCCGGCCGTGAAGCCGCGTGGCGCGCGCTTGAAAACACCCTGCCGGCGTTGCGAGACGGACGCGAGGCCCGCTTCCTTTTTCTGCCCGACGGCGAAGACCCCGACAGCTACGTCAACGAACACGGCAAGGAGGGCTTCGAAGCGCTGCTGAACACCGCCACACCGCTTGCCGACTTCATGCTCAACCACCTGGGCGCCACCGGGCGAACCAGTATCGGCGAGCGCGCGCGGCTCGCGGAAAATGCAGCACCACTGATCGCCAAGCTGCCGCACGGCATCTACCGCGACCTGCTCAATCAGCGGCTCGAGGATCTGGTCGGTACCGACCTCGCCACCACCCCACCGCCCGCGGTGCAACCACGCATGCCAGTGAAGCCCGACAAGACCCGGCTCACACCGCTGCGTGCCGCACTTGCCATGATCCTGCAGTTCCCGACCCTCGTGGCGGAGCTCGACCCGGAGGCCTTCGAATGCAGCGACAGAGATCCGGGCAGCACCATGTTCTACAAGTTGGTGGGGCTCGCGGCGTCACTCAACCGACCGACCACCGCCACGATGCTGGAGCACTTCCGCGACGACCCGGCGCGCGAGGCGCTGGCGCGGCTAGCGACCTGGCAGCGACCTGACAACGAAGACTACGACCGCGAACAGGCACGTGAGCTGATCGAGGAAAGCCTCAAGCGTTTGCGCCAGGCAGCGCGCGCCGACGAGGCCGAGGCCTTGCTGCACAACCGCAGCCTCGGCGAGCTGACACAAGCCGAACGCGACCGTTATCGCCAGCTCTTGCACGAGAGCAAACACTGATGGCGTATGTCCCACGCATCTATCTCGATCAGCCGCTTTCTGCAGGCCAGACTGCAAGCCTGCCCGCTGGCGCGCAGAAACACCTATTCAAAGTATTGCGCTTGGGCACTGGAGACGCCGTACAGCTCTTCAACGGCGACGGCCAACGCTACGACGCCACGCTTGAGGTCGACAAGAAACAGGGTGCGGCTACCGTGCATGCAGTCAGCGACGGCCCACCTCGCGGCGCCAACATTTGTCTGGCACTGGGTGTGTCGCGTGGCGACCGCATGGACTACGCACTGCAAAAATGCACCGAGCTTGGCGTCGCCGCGATCCAGCCTCTGTGGACCGAGCGCGGAAACACCCGCATTCCGGCAGATAGGCTTGAAAAGAAAAGACAGCACTGGCACAACGTATTGATCAGTGCGAGCGAACAGTGCGGTCGGTGCGATGTCCCGACCATGCACGCAGCCGATACGTTATCGCACTGGATACAGCAGGCAACACCCGGGTTTGTCCTGACGCCAACGGCCACGCACCCGCTCTCCACGCACCCGCACTGGCAAGCTGGCGACACCACCGTGCTCGTCGGGCCGGAGTCGGGCTTGGGCGAGAGCGAAGTGACTCAGGCGCTCGACCGGGGTTGGCATGCGGCTGCACTCGGCCCGCTGATTCTGCGAACTGAAACGGCCGCGTCGGTGGCCGTCGCCACGCTTCGGCTGCGGGATGGCATGTTGTAGGCGTCGCGCAGGCGTCACAAGCAAGCCAATGAACCCGTTTGAATCAGTCCGGTCGAGCGGTCTTTGCCGGCGGCAGTGAGACGATCAGGTCGCCCAGTTGATCCAGATCAGGGATCACACCGGGCTGGCCATCGAGGCTGATGTCGCACGCCACACAAGGCAGCGGTACCGCTCGTGGCGTACGCACCACGTTTGCGCTGTCCGCTTCAACAACCCAAGGTGCGCCGGATAACCGCAGGGCAAAAAACGGTGGCAACCCCTCGGATGAGACATGCCGCAACAAGGCGATATGACCAATGTCATGTTGTGGCAAAGACCAGCCGAACACGGCATCGAGCGATATCAGAGGCACTGTCCCACAGGCATCGCGGTAAACCGAACCAAGCAGCCAGGGCGGTGCATCCACTGTCGGTTGCTCGACCTGCTCGTTGTAGAGCAGCGCTTGCACCAGCGCGCTGGGCAGTAGTGCAAAGCCTTGAGACAACGGCATCACCAGACAGCGCAGGCTGGACATCGTATCGGCAGACACGGTCTTGCGCGTGCGCAGGCTCACGCGACGGTCGCGCCGAGCAGAACCTTGTCGAGCGCCTCCAGCAATTGATTGCCCCGGCAAGGCTTTTCGAGAAACCACTCCACACCCAAGGCCTGTACCCGCGCTCGGCTGTCATCCCCCGAGCGGGCTGACACAACGACCACCGGTAGCGTTCGAGTGTCGTCATCCGCCCGCAAGTGCTCGAGCAACTGGTAACCGTCCATGCCTGGCATGTCGAGGTCGAGCACCAGCGCATCCACGAGGTCGTCCTGCATTTGTTGTAGCGCGTCCAAACCGTTGCGGGCGTGCAGAACCCGGTAGCCGCCCTTCACGAGCGCCCGGCTGTTGGCACGCCGCATCGTGACGGAATCGTCGACGACCATGACGGTATTGGCGAAATCGGTTGCGAAGACGCGCGTCTCGTCGCCCACTTCCACGAGCGCATCGTGACCCGCCCGTTCGAGCAAGAGGCCCGCAACGTCGAGTATCAGAATGACCTCCCCGTCTCCCATGACACTCGCGCCACTGAAGCCACGCAGCAGTTGCAGCTGTTGCCCGCCGCTTCGGACCGGCAGTTCGCGCTGGCTGACGATACTGTCCACGTGCAATGCAACGCGCTGCCCACCCAGATCCAGCAGCAACAGGGATTCGGTTTCATCGGCTGCTTCCGGCTGCCAATCCGATACCCCAACGAGCCCACCAAGGTGATAGACCGGAAAGCTCCCGCCGTCGTAACCGTAGGTACCGGATTCCTTGAGGTAGATATCGCGCACCACGTTGGCCGCGACGTGTTCGATCGCCACGACGTGGCTTACCGGTACAGCAAAGCGGCTATCCCCAGCGCGAACCAGCACGGCCTTTTCGATGGTCAGCGCTTGCGGCACCCGCAGACCGAATGCCGTGCCGGCCCCGGGCTGGGTCTGAATGCTGAGATTGCCTCCCGCCTCGCGGACATGGCGGTTGACCACGTCGAGACCGACCCCGCGTCCGGCGTGGCCGTCAACGGCGTCGAGAGTACTGAAGCCCGGAGACAATATCAGGCGCACCAACGCGTCGTCGTCGAGTGCTGTATCGAGGCCACGTTCTTCGGCCGTTTTGCGTACCCGAGCGATATCGACACCGCGGCCATCATCCGCCACGCGAATTTGCACCGTGCCCTGCTGTTGCGACGCGTGAACCACAATGCGACCCACGGGGTCCTTGTCTGCGCGCTCGCGCTCAGCGGGCGTTTCAATACCGTGCGCGACCGCGTTGCGCACAAGGTGTTCAAGCGGACCGGCAATGCGGGCCAGCAACCCTCTGTCGAGGGTGACGTCACCGCCAACTACGCTCAGCGTGGCCGACTTGCCAAAGGCTTCCGTGCTCTGGCGCACCACGCGTTGCAAGCGCGGCACGACGGACTCGACCGACAACAGGCGCAGCTTGAGCAATCCGTCCTGTAGCGAGCCGCCAGACTGACGCTGCGCGTCCAGCGCCGCGCGTGCAATCCGCAATTGATCCCGAATGGTCTGTTGAATTGCATCGCAATCACGCAGTGATTCCTGAACAGCGGGGGCCGTTGGCACGGCCTCAGCGCCGTCCGAGCTTACGCGCATCAGCTCCTCGAGCCGACGAACAGTGTGCGAGAGCTCATCGAGCTGACCATGGGTCTCCTGCAGGCTGTCGTGCAGCGCCACCCGATGCAGCGCCACATCGCTCGCGAGCGACGCGAGGTCGCCTACCGCCTGGCTGCTGACCCGCAGCATGTCGTCAGCATCATCGCGCGGGGACTCGACCGAGGCCGCCATAGGCGGCACGGCTATCGGATTCACCGGTTCCTGCGCCGGCGTCGCATCCGGTTCTTTCGGTGCAGGCAACTCAATGGGCGGTGCAATCGAACCCACCGGTGAAGCCTCTCGACACACGGCATCGGCGATCCGGTCCAGCTCGTGTTGCAAGCCGCTCAGTTCTGCGCGTGAACTCACCGGCGTCCGTTCATTGGTGGAGGCGACGTCACTTTCCATACCGTGTGCGCGATCGGCGATTTCGATGCACCCGGCGACACGCGCACTGCCCTTCAAGGTGTGCAGGCTGCGCATCAGGCGCTCGGCCGACGCGCTGTCCTTCGGCTGCGCCTGCCAATCAGATAAGGCTGACATGGCGGCGGCAATCAGCTCGTCGGCTTCTTCAAGAAAGACCGACCGAAGCTCAGCCGCCGTGTCCTGGGCGTCGGCATCCCCCTCGACGCCGAGCACGGCCGCCATGCTGTCGAGCTCGCTGACGAGTTCCGATGTGCCGGGGTCACACGCCTGATTGACGGTGAGGTTGTCGAGGCTCGACTCGACACTGGCGAGCGTGCGTGTGACGAGCTCCATTTCGATAGCCGAGACACTGGCACTGCTGCGCTGGTAGTAGGCGAAAAGCCGATCCAGGCGCGCAAGCAACGCCGCAATGCTACCCACCTCGGCAAGTTGTGCACGCTGGGCGAACGCTGTCAGGAGCTGTCGGCTGTGGTCATCGATCGCAACGCCACCGCCGTCATCGGTACGGACCTGAAGCTGCTCTCTGAGCGCGGTCAGGTGTTCGTGTGCCTCGGCCACGAAGATGGTGCGCAATTGCGCGTCAAGGCAGTAGCGCGGGGTGACGTCGGCGCGATCAAGCGCGTGCGCCGGCACGGCCAACACCGCTGCGGGTTCCGAGACGGGCTCGGGTTCGGCAAGCTCGGGCGATTCAGCCACGTCTGCAGAGGCCGCGATAATCGGCTCGACAGTATAGTGTTCATCCGTCTGGGCCGACTGGAAAGACACATCCTGCTCGAGCGAAGTCAGCGCGGTAAAGCACGCCCGCAGAAATCCGCGTCCATTGAGATCGTTTTCCGCCATGGCACGCAAGTAGAAATCGAGCCCGGCGACGGCCTCCACAAGCGCATGCGATTCAGACAGATCCGACAAATCGGTCGCTGTCGCCAGGGTGTGATCGAGCCAGCCGACCAGTCGCTGAAAAGCATCATGCGCCGCCCGCAGGGGCACGATATCCAGCGCCCGGCTGGCATCGCGCAAACCGTCGCACGCAGTCAGCAACACATCCTGTGAAACGTCCCCCGAGCGGTGTGCCACCACAGCGGATTCAAAGGCGTCCAGCGCCGCGCGCAGTTGCAGCAGCACAGCCGCGAGCAATTGCCGCCGCTCCTCGCGCGGCATGCGGGTCAGCGCGGACTGATCGACGTCGAGTTCCTGGCTGCAATCGAGATCGTCGTCGGCTCCACTCTGGCGATCGAGCTCGGCGTCGAGCAAGCGGCCACCTTGCAGCAAGACTTCGGCGAGGGTGCCCAGAGCACGCGCACTGGTGTGGCGGTCGCGGATGCGCTGGAACATCGGCAGTGATGCGTTGAGCGTGGTGCGGGCCGCGCTGAATCCGAGAACGCCGAGCGTCTCGCACACACGCTCGAGCAGCAGCCCGGCCGGCTGCAGGGTCTCGGCGGGACTGACATCGCTGTGCGCGAAGGCGAGCACTGCGTCTCGGACGCGATCGAGTTCTTCAAGCACCTGATCGCGCGCGGCATACAACAAGCCTGGCGCAGGCAGTTGCGCCGCTCTTTCGAGCGCTCCGTCTTCAGAGGCTGCAAGCCGCCCGATGTCTTCAAGCTGATAGCGCTGGCGAACCACCCGGAGTACGTCACTCGCGTCGCCTGCCTGAGCGCAGTAGAACAGCAGGCTTCGAAGCAGCTCCGGTGGCAGTGACACGACAAGGTCGCGCTCTCCGTGCACCACAGCGAGCTTGACGCATTGATCGATCTGGCCGAGCAGCGACTTGGTTGCCGGTTTGAGTTCGAGCGACCCACTGTGCAAGCCGTCAACCAAACCCCGGGCAATCAGCCACAACATCCGAACCGAGCGCCGACGCGAATGGTCGCGCAAGGTCTTGAGACAACCCGCGATGAGTTCCAACGAGCCGGCGGCGGCTTCACCGCGAATCAGATTCAACAACGCACGCATGTAGTGCGGCCGAACTTGTCTTGCAGCTGCCGCCAAACCGTCTTCGGCATTGGAGGCGCCCAGATCGTCAGGGGGCAATCGGAACAACGGCAAGCGCATCACCGCGTCAGACAGCAACGGCGCACCGCGCACAGCGCGCAAATCGTTCAGCACGGGCAGCAGCGCCAGCGGCAGGTCACGGCCACCGAGCAGCAGACGGTGGATGTATCCCGGCAAGCGGGCGGCCGCAAACATCAACGCGTTGTTGGCCTCGAAGGGATGCTCGTAGTCACCCTCGATCACGCCCTCGACAACCCGCACCATCTCGACGAGCAGGAGGTGCGGGCCGTTGAGCCCGGTCACGGCACAGACATCGCGAGTCTGGATCAGGATCGGCAACACGACCGCGAGCTCGTGGGCGTCGGTGCCATTGTCCGCAATCGTGGACATGCGCGACTCGAGCGCATCAAGCGTGCTCACCAGTTCACTGAGAACGCTGTGCATCGGGCGGGGAAAGTACCGCGGTGGTGCGGCGGGCAGAGCCATCAGCTGTCCGCCTCTGCCGTATCGGATTGAACACGTCGCGTGCGCTGCGGCGCGGATCGTGCCGCGGGTAGGTTGTGAGACGCCGGTTTAGCAGGCCGCTCTCCCTGCCCAGCCTGACTGGCGTATTTCGCCGCCGCCCGATTCGCCTTGAGCGCGCGTTGCTCAAGCACCAGGTCAGATTTTGCCTGCTTCTCAAGCCCGTCCAGCGCTCTTGCGTG
>CALDHJ010000255.1 GCA_937941555.1 uncultured Granulosicoccaceae bacterium
CCCCCTGCCGCGCTGGTGGTTGCTGCTGTGCAAGCTGCTGGCGGGCGTCGCGGTGTCGCTGCTGCAGGTCTATGCCTTCCTGCTCGCCGCTGCCCTGATGGGCATCGACTTCCCGCTCGGCGGCTATCTCGCCGTGTTTCCGGTGTTGGTGCTCTCGGGGCTCATGCTCGGCGCGCTCGGGCTGTTTCTGAGCTCGACCATACGCCAACTCGAGAACTTCGCAGGCGTCATGAACTTCGTGATCTTCCCGGCGTTTTTCCTCTCGACCGCGCTCTACCCACTCTGGAAAATGGCCGAAGCCTCCGACTGGCTTGCAACACTCTGTGCGATCAACCCGTTCAGCCACGCGGTGGAAGCCATCCGCTTCGCGCTGTACGCTCAGGTCAACGTGGCGGCAATCGGTTGGGTACTGCTGAGTTTCGCGGTGCTCATGGGCCTGTCGCTGGTCGGCTACAATCCGGCACGCGGGTTGCGCGCACCACGGGCGTAATCCCGCCCACGCACGAGGTTTGCGATATGAAACACCTGCTCCTGGCTGCCGCACTGACACTGCCGTTCGCCGCACAGGCGGACGATGACGATGACACCGACCCCGGCGGCACGCTCAACCCCGATGAGATGAGCCTGAGTTCATCGCTCGCCAAGGCCGCGCGCGGGGACGTCGACATGATCGTGTGCTCACAAGGCTACCTGATGACCAAGAAAGGCAGCCACGAGGACGCACGCACCATCTTCGAAAACTGCGCCGCCGCCGGCTGGACCGGCACCATGACCTGGATGGCGTACATGGAAGACAACGCCTTCGGCGGACGTTACGACCCGGTTGCAGCCGCGCAGTGGGATCGCCAGGCCGCCGAAGCCGGTGACCCGATCGGCATGTTCAACTTCGGCCTCGATCTGCTCAGGGGCCACGGTGTACTGCAAGACATCGACGCGGGACGCGCCATGATCGACAAGGCAGCCGAGGCCGGGCTCGAGGTTGCCGAAAAACTGCGCACCGCCGAATACGACCTCGACACTGTCACACCCGACGCCGACAACTGGAAGTACGTTCGCTTCGACTAAACGGCCCCAAGCGTCGCCGGAATACCCGACAACCTCAGCGGCGTCGCGTCGATGGCCGCCGCATCCGAGCGGTCGTGTGTGACCAGCACCACACCGATATCCCGGTCGCGAATCAACTCCCCCACCAATCCCCGCATGCCGATCGCCGTGTCGGCGTCGAGTGAGGCGAAGTGTTCATCGAGCAACAGCAATTCAGGCCTGGCGGTGAGCGCGCGCGCCAGGGCCACGCGCCGCTGCTGACCGAGCGACATCTGACCCGGGTACTTGTCGAGGTGGTCGGCGAGACCGACGTCATCCAACGATTGCACAACCGTGTCACGGCTCGCGCCGGTCGCGAGGCGGAGGTTGTCCGCAACGCTGCGCCAGGGCAACAAGGTCGGTTCCTGAAACACCATCGCCATGCGTTCGGGTCGGGTGATGTCGCCGTCGAATTGACTGTCGAGGCCCGCGAGGATGCGCAGCAACGTCGACTTGCCCACACCCGATGGCCCGAGGATCGCCACGCGATCACCTGCGGCCACTTGCAGCTCGAACGCCCCCAGCACCGCCTGGTCGCCAAAGGCCTTGCTGCGTAAGCGAAGCGAGATCATGACTGCCGCCACCGGTTCGCGCGCGACTCCAGCGGCTTCAGCACCGCAAACTCCACCGCCAGCATGACCAGCACGAAGGCCGAGGCATAGGCCAACACCGCCGCGATATCAAACAGCTGGAAATTCAGGTGGATCTTGAAGCCGATGCCGCTCGAGCGCCCGAGAAATTCGACAACGAGCACGATCTTCCAGATCAAAGCCACCCCGGTGCGCGCGGCCGACGCGAAGAACGGCGCGAGCTGCGGCAGGACCACATGCCGAAAGCGGTCTCGCCACGGCATCCGGTACACCTGCGCCATGTCGTCGAGCGCCGGGTTCAACGCGCGTGCACCCTCGCGCAGGATGACCGTCACCATCGGGATCTTGTTCAGCGCCACCGCCGTGATCGCCGCCACCTCGGTGAGGCCGATCCAGAGGTAACACAGCACGATCGTCACCAGCGCCGGGATGTTCAGAAACACCACCACCCAGAGGTCGAGCCACTGATCGACGCGCCGCTGGCGACCGAGCACGATGCCGAGCGCGGCACCAATACCCATTGCCAACGCAAACGCCGCCACCACACGCCACAAGGTCGCCCAGAGGTGAAAGAGCAGGTCGCCGTGGAGCGTGAGATCAACCATCTGCGCGCCGACGGCAAGCGGACCGGGCAGCACGGTGTCGTCGGCAATCACGGCTGACAACAACTGCCAGCCGCCAAAGAATCCCAGCAGTGAGAGGATCCGAACGATCGGATTCAGCTCCCGGGCTGGTAGAACAGATCCGCCGACACCGCGCTGGCGTTGCCGACAAGTTCTTGGCCACCGAGTTCGGCCATGACCTTGAGCAGTGCGTTCGCGTCTTCGACATCAACCGGCTCGGCGTCGGGAATGCCCGCGCGGAAACCGGCGATCAGGGCCTGGAAGTCGGCGTCGGCTTTGGCACGCATGTTCGGCCGCAAGCGCGCCCACTCGGCGTCGTCGCTCGCGAGTATGGCTTTGGCTTCGCGCGATGCCTTGGCGAAACCGGCCACGAGCGCCGGGTTATCGCGCACGGTAGAACCCTTCACCACGTACCCGAGCAAGGGTGTTTTGTCAGACAACCCAAGCGCGGCACTCGCGTCCTTCACGGTCGCTACCTCGGCAAAGCCCTTGGCGGTGAGTTTGGCGTTGAAGTGCCAAAAGTTGATTGCCGCGTCCACTTCACCGGACAAAGCGGCCTTGAAGATCAGCGGCGGCGAGCCGAACACCTGCTCGGTTTCCGCGGCGAGGTCGAAGCCGAACTCCTGCTGTGCCCAGGCGCGCAGAATCAACCAGCTCTTGTCCAGCGGGCCACCGGCGATACCGACCTTCTTGCCCTTGAGATCGGTGATCGAACCGATGCCGCTGTCCGATTTTGCCAACAACGACCCCACCGAGCGTGAGTAGGGGATGGTCACGAGATTCTTGCCGTCCGCGTTCTGCCGCGCGACCCAGATCCAGTCTGCGACGGCAACCTCTGCCTCCCCGCCCTGCAAGGCGATGCGCGTGGCTGGACCACCGCCCATGCCAACCACCTCGAGTTCGAATCCGTTGGCCTTGTCGAGGCCATGGTGTTTGATGACATTGAGTTCCCAGTTGACCGTGCCGATTTCCAGCACGGCAGCACGCAGGGTTGGCAGCTCGGCAATGGCCGACTGGGCGGTCAGGCACAACGCGGCTGCGATGTAGGTCAGGCTTCGAAACACGGGTGTCTCCTCAGGGTAGCGATGTCTACGTTTGTTGAAACAGGTTGTTCACGATACCGGCACCCTCACACGACAGGCCGGGCTGGTCGGTTGTTATCACTCAATGCGCAGGGTCGGCAACCAATGGCTGTCCGGGTCGCCCGGCTCAATGTCGTATTCACCGACCGGGCGCAAGTCGCCCGCCTCGGGCGGTGCCGAGAGAATGTCCATGTCCATCTCGTTCAGCGTCCCCACCAGGCCCGACTCGGTCAGCTCGAAACGGTAGTAAACGCCGTTCCACATATTGATACCGTAGTCGGATGCCTTCTTCCAGATGAACAACGTATCGTATTCGAGATCGGTCAGGTCATCCGCCGAGATCGTGCGCTTGATGTCGTAGGGATAGGGCACCCGACACCAGAGCTTCTCGGTGCCCTCAAGGCATTTGAACGGTCGCATCGACAGGAAATAGTCGCCGAAGTGGTCGAGATTCCAGTCGATGTCATAGCTTGCGGTATCGCCTTGTGCGTGGAATACGATGGTCCCCACCACCGTCTCCGCCCCGGACGCATCCAGCAGGCGAATGGCTTTCTCGCCGTCAGGCAAGACCGCTTGTGCCGCCCCTGCAAAGGCCAGCAGACTGAGCACCCACGTTGACTGTACTGGCATGGCCCCCTCCTCCGAGGTTGATCCTAACCGAGGCATAGTCAAACGCCTCTACGACCTTAGTGCAATATCCTGCGTGCCCCGATACCGCTACGATGCAATGGGAGCATGCTCCAGCGTGCCCACTTTTCAACCCTGGGGAGGAAGACAATGTTGAAACTGGCAGGAAGTGTGGTGGCACTGGCCATCGCCGCGTCACCCGCCTTTGCTCAGGTCACAGAGGAACAGCTCGCGAATGACGCGATGTCCACTGGAGACGTGCTAACCAACGGTATGGGGCGCCATCTGCAGCGCTACTCGCCGCTGGACATGCTGAACAAGGATAACGTCAAGAACCTCGTGCCCGCCTGGGCCTTCTCGCTCGGTGGCGAGAAACAGCGCGGTTTCGAGACCCAGCCGCTCGTGCACGACGGCATCATGTACATCACGGCATCCTACAGCCGTATGTATGCGATTGATGTCGAGACCGGACAAGAGCTCTGGCAATATGATGCGCGTTTGCCCGAAGGCATTCTGCCCTGCTGCGACGTGGTCAACCGCGGCGCTGCCATATACGGCGACAAGGTCTACTTCGGCACCCTCGACGCGCGCATCGTCGCGCTGAACGCCAAGACCGGCGACGTCGTCTGGCGCAAGAAGATCGCCGACTACAAGGCCGGCTACTCCTATACAGCAGCCCCGCTCATCGTCAACGGCCTGATCGTCACCGGCAACTCCGGCGGCGAATTCGGCATTGTCGGTTCGGTTCAGGCGCGTGACGCCGAGACCGGCGACCTCGTCTGGGAGCGCCCGGTCATCGAAGGCCACATGGGTACCCTCAACGGAGAAGAGAGCACCATGACCGGTACTCTCAACGCCACTTGGCCCGGCGACATGTGGAAGAACGGCGGCGGCGCAACCTGGCTCGGCGGCTCCTACGACGCCGACACCGACACCCTCGTCTTCGGCACCGGCAACCCGGCCCCGTGGAACTCCTGGTTGCGCGATGCGGGCCAGGCGGACGACGGCACCGGTGACAACCTCTACGCCGCATCGCGTCTGGGCCTCGACCCGGCGACTGGCGAAATCAAGTGGCACTTCCAGACCACCCCGCGCGAAGGCTGGGATTACGACGGCGTGAACGAAGTGGTGTCCTTCGAAGACAAGGACGGCAACAAGCGCTACGCAACCGCCGACCGCAACGGCTTCTTCTACGTGCTCAACCGCGATGACGGTGCCTTTGTCGGCGGCTGGCC
>CALDHJ010000256.1 GCA_937941555.1 uncultured Granulosicoccaceae bacterium
ACACGCGCACTCGAGATGCTTGATCGCCTGGACAGTTTCCTGCGCGAAACCCTGGCGTCGTCGCAGTCGCAGCAGCACGCGCTCTCACACGAGTTTCACATCCTCGAAGACTACCTTGCGTTGATCAAGGTGCGCTTCGGAGAGCGATTGACCTACGCCCTCTCACTGCCCGACGACTGCAACGATATCGAGGTGCCATCCTTGCTGTTACAGCCGTTGGTCGAAAACGCCATTCGACACGGCATCGAACCCAGCCTCGCTGGGGGGCACATCGCGGTCTCGGCCGCACGCGAGGGAGACGACATCGTGCTCAGGGTCGCGGACACCGGGGTCGGGATGGCAACACTGCCCGAGCATGCAGCGACACCGACGGCACGCACACCGGGCGGCTTCGGCTTGTCAAATCTTCGAGCGCGACTACAGCAACACTACGGCAACTCCGCCCGCCTGACACTGCAGCGGGTCGACACCGGTACGTCCCTCGCGGTCACGCTTCCAGCCGCCCCGGGACACAACGCGGCATGATCGCGCCAACCGCGGTCATCGCCGATGACGAGCCCCTTCTGGTCGCGGCGTTGCAACAGGCTTTGCAAGACACCTGGCCGACTCTCGACGTGGTCGCGACTGCGCAGAATGGAATCGAGGCCATCGAGTGCATAACAGAACACCAACCGGACATCGCTTTTCTCGATATTCAGATGCCCGGTGCAACCGGCATGGACGTGGCTCACGCAGTCGTCGAGGACTGGCCCGGTGGCACCGACACACCACCGCCGCTGTGGGTTTTCGTGACCGCCTACGACAACTACGCCGTTGACGCATTCGAGGCAGCGGCTGTCGACTACGTATTGAAACCTGTCAAACCGGATCGCTTGCAACAGACAATCGAACGTTTGCAGACGCGACTTGGCGAGCGAAGCACAGACAACAACGAGCAACTCAACCAGCAACTTCGCCAATTGATCGACAACGAGATGCGGCGCCAACACACACCGGCTGAAACACCGATGCTGCGCACCATCAACGCCAGCGTCGGCGATCTGGTGCGTGTCATTCCGATTGACGATGTCATCCTGTTCGAGTCCGCAGACAAATATGTATCCGTGATCACCGCCCAAGGCGAAGCGGTCATACGCGAGCCGCTGAAAAACATTCTGCCGCAGCTCGACCCCGCTCAATTCGCCCGAATTCACCGCAGCGTTATTGTCAACCTGACGCGAATCGAGGCAGCTGTCCGCGATGACGCAGGAAACCTGAGTCTGCAATTGCGCGACAGCGAGCGGCAACCACCCGTCAGCCGACTCTATCGCCACCTGTTTCAGGCGATGTAATCACCCCTGTGCCCACCCGTGGAAGCACCCGACAGGGCGAAGCGTGTAGTATCGAAACCGTCGAACGCCTGAATGCGCGTTGTGTTCAGGTGATTGCCGCCAACACCACTCACCGGATGAGGCCTATCGCCATGCTCGCAACCCGACGTTCAACTCTGCTGTCCACACTCTTGATGACCGCCACGCTCTCCGTTGCCATGGCCGAAAACCGCATCGACACCCAGCGTCCCGACGCACCCGAGCTTGCAGCCTACGGTGATTTTGCGGTCGGTGTGCAGTCGCTCGAACTCACAAACCCCGATCAGATCGACATCCTGCAACTCGACAACGCTCAACCCAAGCCCGACCCCCTGCCACGCTACGACAGGCCGCTGACCGTGGAGCTCTGGTACCCGGCCGACGCGTCCGCGTCCGGAGATACCGCCCTCAAGGCCTACTTGCGTGATGCCACGACCGAAGTGTCGCTCGAAGGCATCGGTGTGCGAGATGCGCAAGCCCTGTCAACCGACACGCCCTTTCCACTCGTGCTCATCTCTCACGGCTACCCGGGCAACCGCTATCTGCTCTCGCACCTTGCTGAAAACCTCGCATCAAAAGGCCACGTCGTCGCCTCCATCGACCACACCGACTCGACTTACCGCACTCAAGCGGCGTTCGGTTCGACACTGGTCAACCGCTCGCTCGACCAGCTGTTCGTATTGAACGCCATTGCCGCACTCGCCGCGGACGATGCGCACTTTCTGAACGGCCTCGTTGACACCGACAACACCGCGCTGGTCGGCTACTCGATGGGGGGCTATGGCGCCGTCATCACCGCGGGCGGCGGAGTAACCCAACAATCGATCGACTACCCCTGGGGCGCAGCACACGGCACCCTCGCCGTACACAAAGCCGGAAGCGACGCCCACAACGCACTGCCCGACCCACGCATCAAGACCGCCGTCGCCTTTGCCCCCTGGGGTATGAACGCAGGCTTCTGGGATGCCGAGGGTCTCGCCGGAGTGCGCATCCCGATGCTGTTTGTTGCCGGTTCTCAGGATGACGTATCGGGTTACGAGAACGGCATCCGTGCCATCTGGCAGGCGACGACCGGTGTGGACCGCGCGCTGCTCACCTTCGACAACGCCAACCACAACGCCGGCGCACCCATGCCTGCACCTGCGGAGAGCTACTACGTCAACGAGCGACTGGGATTCAACGTGTCTGAGCACTACACGGACGCGGTCTGGGACAGCGTGCGCATGAACAATATCTCGCAGCACTTCGTGACCGCGTGGCTTGGCCAACACTTGCACGGCGACGCCGAGAGCGCCGCATTCCTCGACCTCGTACCCAACGCCAACGACGGCGTGTACGAGGAGAAGGATGGCGCGTTCACGGACGCGCACACCCATTGGCACGGCTTCGCCAACCGGACTGCCAAGGGCCTGCGGTTCGAGCGCCTTTCAGCGGGGCAGTAACTCCCGGCTGTGCACCCCACAGAACAATGTCGTCTGAAGAGTCGCTGACCGTCCGTCGCAACCGCATCGTCCACCTGTCACTTCAGGTGGTCGATGCGCAGTCCGGTGAGTTGATCGAACACACCGCGCCGGACAGTCCGCATGTTGTCTACCTGCACGGCCACGGCAACCTCGTGCAAGCGCTCGAGGATGCTTTGCAGGGTCTCGAGCACGGTGACACGTTCGAGGTGGTTGTCGCCAACGCGTTTGGCGAATGGATGCCGGAGGCATGCCAGACCCACGAGCGTCGACATGTCACCTTGCCGGACGACTGCAGCGTCGGGCAGCGTATCGCAACCAACGGGCCCAACGGGCGCATTGAACTGACCGTGTCCGCGCTCGACACAACCCACATCACGCTCGACGCAAACCACCCACTCGCCGGCCGCACGCTACAATATACAGGCCAGGTACTTCGCATTTTGCGTGCGCACAAAGACGAGATCCGACACCACCGCCCACACCCTGCAGGCCACCATTTGATGGTGCAAGACTCCTCGTTTGACGGTAAAATACGGCCTGAAGATTGCGATACGTGAGATAGAGAGCCCGGCCAACACACCACAGGCACGCAGCTGACTGTCTCCAGACCGGTTAGACGAATTCACACAACGCATCACACGATCATTCGGAGTCAACATGAAAATGCACACATCCCTTGGCACAGCTTTGCTGCTCGCTTTCGGTCTCAATGCATCCGTCGCGATGGCAGACGCCACATTGGCTGCGTCCAAGGCCTGCATGGCGTGCCACGGCATCGACAACAAGCTGGTCGGCCCAGCGTTCAAGGACGTTGCTGCCAAATACGCCGGACAAGCTGATGGCCGAGACTACTTGCTAAACAAGGTCAAGAACGGCGGCGCAGGCGCCTGGGGCAACATCCCGATGCCCGGTCAAGGCCACGTCAGCGATGACGACATCGCAACACTCGTGGACTGGATCCTCGCGATGTAACAACCTGTGACCGGCGCAGGTGCCGGACACGCAAAACGGCGCAATTGCGCCGTTCTTTTTTACCCTGAATACCGTCGCAGGCCCCGATCCGGGGGTGTATCTTTCCACACAAACCCAGGCTCCACCGATCAGCGCGCAAGGCTACTGATCAGTCGACTGTTCCACGCTGCCGAAATCACCAACCACGGTCTTGCGCACAACGGTCAGTTCGCCCTCGACACAATCCGACATGCAGCGCGTATTGGCGACATCAGGTCGTGTGTCGGTGTAATAGAGCTCTGCCGCCGGCATCTCGATCGCACGCAACACGTCCGCGTCGATCTCTTCAATATCCTCGTCGAGAATATCGGCCAGGTACAGCGCATACCCGGTGACCGAGTAGGTTTCCTCGACACTCAGGCTCTGCGGCTGAAAATACGGCATAGCACGCCGAATCATGTCGAAC
>CALDHJ010000257.1 GCA_937941555.1 uncultured Granulosicoccaceae bacterium
CCCGACCATCTCCCAGGAATGGCGACGCGGGTGGCACCCGGAAAAGATCCCGGACACGCGCGCAACGAAGAAGGCGTTGATCGTCGGCTCTGGGCCAGCGGGGCTCGAGTGCGCACTGACTCTGGCGCGCGCCGGGGTCGAGGTCACGGTTGCAGAACGGGACAGTGAATTCGGCGGACGGGTGCGGCTCGAAGGCGGGCTGCTCGGTTTGAGTGCCTGGAAGCGGGTGATGGACTACCGCCTCTGCCAGCTCCGCCAACTGCCGAACGTCTCGCTCTATGCCGAAAGCGAGATCACTCCGGAGAACATTGTCGAGGTCGACACCGACCACATCGTCGTCGCGACCGGCGCCAACTGGCGTAACGACGGCCTGGGCAGCACATCCTACGAACCCCTGCCGGGATTCGCCGAGCACGCCTTGAACCCGACCGACATCATGATCGGCACAGAGGTCAGGGACTCGGTCGTAGTTTACGACGACGACCACTATTACATGGGCAACGTGATCGCGGCCCACCTCGCAACGCAAGGCGTCACCGTCCACCTCGTGTGCCCCTTGCCGACAATAGGCGAGTGGATGGGCTACACCCTCGAACAACCCAGAATGATCGAGCAAATGGTGGAGCTCGGTGTGCACCTTTACCCCAACACCGTCGCCAACGGCTGGAACGGCTCGGCGTTGAGCGTGACCCGTGCCGATACCGGTCAGGCGCTGCCGGACATCACCGGTCACTCGCTCATCAACGTCTCGGCACGCACGCCGCGGGAGAGCCTGCTGAACGAACTCAAAGATCTGCCCGACATTGCGCCGCGCGTATCGGCCATCGGCGATTGCTTGGCACCGAACATCATTCAGAGCGCTGTGTTCTCGGGCCACGCCGAGGCGCGCCGGCTGATCGGCGACGTGCCCGAAAGCGGACCCTACAAACGCGAGACGCCGGTGCTGTTACGGTGAGGGACTCAATCACACGGTAACCGATCCGCAGAGGCCGATGACATGCCTGACCCTATCACCTTCAGACAGGCCACAGCCGACGACTGCGCGCAGTTGGTGCTCTATGCCGACATGGCGTCTCGGGGGCTCACATCCCATCTGTGGGGCTTGCAGGCCGCACCGGGTCAGTCGGCCATGGAAGTGGGCCGTGACGCGGTGCGACACGACGACGAGCAATTTGTCCACTACCGCAATTGGCTGATTGCGTCGCGGGCGGACACGGATCTCGGTGGTTTGCTCTGCTACGAAGTGAAGCCGCAGAGCAGCACGAACCCACAACCGCTACCGCCGGCCTTGGCGCCACTCGTCAAGCTCAAGGACGCAACCGTCGGGTGCTGGCACGTGTCGGTTGCGGCGGTGCTCTCGGAGGCGCGCGGGCAGGGCATCGGTGGGGCGATGCTGGCACGGGCCGAGGCCGACGCGCGGGCACGCGCGCTGCCACACCTGACGCTGACGGTCGGCAGCTTCAACACCGGCGCACTCTCGTTGTATCAACGCGTCGGCTATCGCGAGTGGGCACGCGAGGCCTTTGTGCCGTTTGCCGGATCGGACACGGCAGGAGACTGGATACTGATGGGCAAGGACACCGGCGGTTGATTCTGCACGGTGCCGTCTCGCTGCGCCTGCGCGGCCCGGCGAGGACATCACTCCCACAGACGCGGAACGAAGAATCTGTGGGAGGGCATTCCTCGCGAAGCGAGAAGGCGCGATCGGGCAAGGACACCGATGGTTGAATTCGCACGATCGCGGTCAATACCCAGTGCGACGCCTGGACCACGCGACACAGCGTGTGATCCCATCGCGCCGTCTCGCTACGCCTACACGGCCCAGCGAGGACATCACTCCCACAGACGCAGCTCAGAGGATCTGTGGGAGCGCATTCCTCGCGAAGCGAGAAGGCGCGATAGGGCAAGGAAAGCGACGGTTGAATTTGCACGATCGCAATCCAGAAGGCGTGCAGAGCGTCTTGGACACTGCTCCTGACACACAGCTGTCAGACGACCACAGTACGTTGCCCATCCACGCAACGCGAACCCTGCTCGATTGTGAACGGGCAGGGTCGTCACGGGTAACCCGACAACCGGCCGGCAAACATGGCAGACGCATTCAAAAACGTATTCAGCACGCAGTTGATTTCGCTCATGGGGATGCACCTTGAGCGGGTTGACCCCAGGTTTCAGCGAAAACGGTTCACCCGACTGGCATCGAGACAACTGGATTCATTGGAACTGAAAGAACGCTCCAACCAGATTCGCAGCGCGCTGGAAAGGACGCTTTCGAGGAACTTCCGCGAGGCGTGTGAGCACTTGCTCGCCACACTACACAAGTGGCCGGATTTTGATTTGTCGGATATGGGCTCGGATGAACACGGCATAAGGGGGTGGGGCATCATGCCGATGGCCGATTTCGTGGCGGCCCGTGGCCTGGACGATTTTGATTTCAGCATGGGTGTGCTCAGAGACATGACCAAGCTGTCCAGTTCGGAATTCGCCGTTCGCCCCTTTCTGTTGCACGATCCGGAACGCGCTTTGAGCCATGTTGAGGCTTGGACACAAGACAAAAACCAACACGTGCGCCGGCTGGCGTCCGAAGGCTGCAGACCGCGACTGCCCTGGGGCATGCGCTTGCGTTCGTTTGTCGAGGACCCGTCACCGATATTGCCTATCCTGGAGTCGTTGAAAGACGATTCGGCGGAATACGTCCAGCGGTCTGTTGCGAATAACCTGAACGACATTTCCAAGGATCACCCGAACATCGTGTCCGGTATCGCCGAGTGGTGGCTCGACGGCGCGAGCACCAACCGCAAACGGCTGGTGAACCATGCCTGCAGATCACTCATCAAGTCAGGACACAAACCCACACTCAAGGCGCTCGGTTACCGCAAGCCGAAACTCAGAGTGCTGTCGTTCGATGTGCACACGCAGACCGTGACATTGGGCGACCGTCTCACCTTTTCGTTGGAGCTGGTGTCGGAGAGCGCCTCGCCGCAGCCGATCATTGTGGATTTCATTGTCCACCATCGGAAATCCAATGGGTCACTATCGCCGAAAGTGTTCAAGCTCAAAACGCTGACCCTTCCAGCAGGCCAAACCGTGCAGATCTCCAAGAATCACCCGATGAAACCCATTACCACCCGAGCCTATTACGCCGGGCAGCACGCGCTGGAAGTGCAGATCAATGGCGAGAGCGTTGGCCAGCTTGATTTCGAATTGAGCGTGTAAGCGATTGCTGGCGACTGGTGGTCACGGTGGCGCATTCGAAGAACCTGTGGGAGCGCATTCCTCGCGAAGCGAGAAGGCGCGATAGGGCAAAGACACCGACGGTGTGACTCTGCACAAGTGCTGTTAAAACCCAGCGCGACGATTGGACCACGCGACACAGCGTGCAATCCCATCGCGCCGTCTCGCTGCGCCTGCGCGGCCCAGCGAGGACGTCGCTCCCACAGACGCGGAACGGAGGATCTGTGGGAGCGCATTCCTCGCAAAGCGAGAAGGCGCGATAGAGCAAGGACAACGACGGTGTCACTCGACACAAATGCTGTTAAAACCCAGCGTTACGATTGAACCACGCAACACAGCGTGCAATCCCATCGCGCTGTCTCGCTGCGCCTGTGCGGC
>CALDHJ010000258.1 GCA_937941555.1 uncultured Granulosicoccaceae bacterium
AGGTACTCGAATCGGACGTCCCCGATGACCCCTACCTCATGCAGGTACTGGTCGACTATTTCCCGGCACTGCTCTCCGAGCGTTACGCGGCGCAAATGGCCGACCACCGTCTGCGGCGCGAGATCATCGCAACAGTCCTGACTAACGATTTCGTCAACCGGCTCGGACCGACTTTCGCGTTCCGACTGCACAGCGAGATCGGCGCCAACGTCGCCGAGCTGATGCGCGCTTTCGTGGTCACCGCCAAGCTCTTCGACATGGACAGCCTCTGGTCCGAGATCGAGTCGCTCGACAACAAGGTCCCGTCATCGACGCAGTGCGACATGATGATCCTGGTGCGCGGACTGGTCGAGCGTTCGATTCACTGGCTGATTCGGGCTCGCCGGGCTCAGGGCGACATCGAAGAGAGCATCGAATATTACAAGAGCGACCTCGCCGAACTGATCGAAGCACTGCCCAAGCCACTCGCGGTGATCAACCGCCAGTCGCTCGAGGCCCGTGCCGCGTTCTTTGTCGGCGCCGGCGTAAGCCGCGAGCTCGCCGCCCGCGTCGCCAACGTGGTACCGCTGTCGTCCGCGCTCGATGTAGTGGAGGTCGCCAAGCAGACCAACAGCGACGTCTCCCTGGTCGCAAGTGTGTACTTCGAACTCGGCGCCCGTCTCGATCTGCAATGGCTGCGCGATCAGATTGCCGAGATCAGCGTCAGCAACCACTGGCACAGTCTCGCGAAATCGCGGCTGCGTGCCGACCTGCACAACCAGCAGCGCAAGCTCACGGCCGAGGTTCTCACCACTGTAAAAGGCGCAAAGAAAGCCGACACCCTGGTGCAGAAGTGGGCCGACAACGGCGAGAGCCATCTGCGCAACTACCAGCGCCTGATGAGCGAGATCAAGGCCGCCGAGGCCACCGATTTCGCCATGCTGTCGGTCGCCGTCAACGAAGTGCATGATCTGCTGCAAACCGACGCGGCGATGCACTGAGGTATCGAAGCCCACCCTGACCCACCACTCCGGTGGGCCGGGTACCGATCAGACAACGGGCTCGGCCTCGCGAGAACGACGGTGGCGTCCGCCACACCGCCGTATCGACAACAAACGTCCCGGCACGCTGTCAACGCTGCGCGCCTTTCCGCCCTTGCAATACTGACACGCCCGCCCGTCAGCTGGCAGGCTGTAGATGTCTCTGCACTATCGCCGGTTCATGCGGTGGCGGTCTTCGGCAATTTGCGAACGCCGCGCGGCGGCCACCGCGGTGCGCACAGCCTGTGCAACGAAGTCCAAATGCGCTTCAGCAGCAGAAGCGGCAGCGCTTGCGGACCCGGAGACAATCGCTTGCACAATGTCGCGGTGCTGCGCGAGCAAGCGCGCCGGCGCATCCTCGCTGCCACGCATGGCCTGGCGGTTGTACATGATGCCTTGCTCGGTCAGCTCGTACAGTGAGGTGGTGGTGTGGGTCAGCATCGAGTTGTGCGCGGCCTCGACCACCGTCGTGTGAAAGCGAATGTCCTCTGCGAGCGCCGCCGCGTGATCGACGTCCGCGACCGCCTGTGCCTGCCGCGCGAGGCAATCGCCGAGCAGGCCTTTGTCTACATCCGTCGCGCGCTGTGCCGCAAGCCGGGCGGCGAAGGCCTCAATCTCCCGCCGGTACTCGAGGTAGTCCTCAAAGCCGCGTTCGTGCCGCCCGTAGAGCGCGATCATCGCTGGTGACAACGCATCCCCTGTGAGCCGCGCGACGTAGGTGCCGTCACCCTGCCGCGACGCGATCAAGCCTGACTGCTCCAGCTGCTGCAGGGCCTCGCGCAGCTTGACGCGGGAGACCTTGAAACGCTCGGACAGCTCGCGTTCTGCAGGCAACCTCATCCCCTGTCGCAAGACGCCGTCGATGATCAGCGCTTCAATCTGCTGCACCACAGCGTCCACCACCGAGCGGTTATCAACCGGTCGAAACACCTCTGATTGTCGATCCATGGCCTGCCCCGTGTCGTGGCCGCGCTTGCCAGTGATGGCCTTTCTCAGACGCGCCATCATTCAATGGTATAGTAACTGATCCAATTTTGCTGCCAACAAGGATTCGCGCCGTGGGCCTATCTGCTTGCCACAACCACCACGATTTCAGGGCCCTCGCGAAGCGCCGCCTTCCGGGTCCGATTTTCAATTACATCGACGGCGGCGCCGACGACGAAATCACGATGCGCAACAACACGCGCGCCTTCGACCGCTTTGACCTGGTGCCCAATGTCTTGCGCGGCGTGTCGGATGTCGACCTCTCGGTGTCGATCATGGGTCAGGACCTCGACATCCCGTTTTACTGTTCGCCCACCGCGTTGCAGCGCTTGTTCCACCACCAGGGCGAGTACGCCGTCGGCGCGGCTGCCGAGAAATTCGGCACGATGTTCGGCGTGTCCTCGCTCGGTACCGTGAGCATGGAGTCGCTCAAAACGCGCCACAAAAACCCGCAGGTCTACCAGTTCTACTTTCACAAAGACCGTGGCCTCAACAGCGCGATGCTGCAAAGCGCCAAGAACATCGGCGTCGACGTGATGATGCTGACCGTGGATTCGATCACCGGTGGCAACCGCGAGCGCGATCTCAGAACCGGCTTCTCCATTCCCTTCCGCTTGAACCTGCGTGGCATCGCCGAATTCGCGCTCAAACCGCAGTGGGGCATCAACTACCTCACCCACGAGGCCTTTCGCCTGCCACAGCTCGACGCACACGTCGACATGGGTGGCGGTGCGATGTCGATCGGGCGCTACTTCACCGAGATGCTTGATCCGGCGCTCAATTGGGACGACGTCGCCAGGATGGTGCGCGAGTGGGACGGGCAGTTCTGCCTGAAAGGGGTCATGAGCGTCGAGGACGCCAAACGCGCGGCCGAGATCGGCTGCACCGGTATCGTGCTCTCCAACCACGGCGGCCGCCAACTCGACGGCTCCACGACCGCATTCGACCAATTGGAAGAGATTGTCGACGCGGTCGGCGACCGCCTCGACGTCATGATCGACGGCGGCATCCAGCGCGGCACCCACGTGCTCAAGGCCCTCGCGCTCGGCGCCAAGGCCGTGGGCATTGGCCGCTATTACCTCTTCCCGCTCGCCGCCGCAGGACAACCC
>CALDHJ010000259.1 GCA_937941555.1 uncultured Granulosicoccaceae bacterium
CATGAAGGACCCGGCGACCAACAGCTACACAGGCTATGACATCGATGTCATGACCGAGCTGGCGACCGACCTCGGTGTCGAGTTGGAATTCGTCCCGACCGATTGGAAAACCCTCGTCAGCGGCGTCACCGCAGGCAAATACCACATGACCGGATCAGCGTCCGTCTCCCCGGCGCGCGCCAAGGCGACCGGCTACTCGATCAGCTACTTCTCGCTCGCTACCGTGCCGCTGACGCTTGCGAAGAACGCCGATCGCTTCAGCGATTGGGCCGACCTCGACAAGGCCGATGTGAAAGTGGCCGCAACACTCGGCACAACACAGGAAAAGCAGGTCAAGGACTTCTTCCCCAACGCCGAGCACACCATCGTCGAAGCGCCGGCGCGCGACTTCCAGGAAGTATTGGCCGGACGGGCTGACGCCCACATCACGTCCAACGTCGAAGCCTACAAGCTGGTCGAGAAATACCCGCAGATGATGATCGTGCCGGTCAGTGCACCGAAGGCGCCGACACCCATCGCCATGCTGCTGCCGCAAGAAGATCAGGTGTGGATCAACTACGTGAACACCTGGATCAAGCTCAAGCAGGAACGCGGCTTCTTCACCGAACTCGGTCGCAAGTGGAAGCTGAACAACTGATTGCTCCCACACTGTGATCGATCAGAGGGGCCGCGCAATGCGGCCCTTTTTTGTGGCGCAGCGTTACGCGGGGGTGTGGTTGATGTGGTTGAACCAGTTGGTGAAACTGATCGTGGCCATCGCGAGACCGATCTCGACTAATCCCGCCTGATCGATACCTGCCGATTCCGCATTCGAGCGCTCGGCTGCGCCGAGTTCGGTACCGGACAACAACTGTGCGCACACGCCATACACTGCCGCCAACCGCGCATCGGCAGGCGAGCGACCTGCCAGCATCGCCTCCACATCCGCCGGGCCGATACCGGCGGCCTGCGCCTTTGCGGTGTGGGTCTTGACGCAGAATGCGCAGGCGTTATGCACGCTGACCGCCAGTTTCACTGTCTCGATATCAGCTGGTGTCAACACGCCATTCGCGATCGCGAGTTCGGCGTTGAGATAAGCGCCGAGGGCCTCGGCACTGTTGCCGATCTGCCGGTATAGCGGCGGCATGCGGTTCGCGCCGGTCAGCCGTTCGAAGGCCGCGTGCACAGTGTCGGGCAGGTCATCGGGTGACGGGGTATCCAGGGTCGTCATGGTGCCGATCTCAACGGGAAGTGCGGCCTCGCATTGTGCGAGCGAGCACGCAACGGCACAAGCCCGCATCGCTGGCGCCGCCTCAGCGGCACACAGCTGACGGCGGCTCACGAGACGATATTGTGCTCGGGTCCGAACGCGAAGCCCGTGAGGTTGCGCGCACCGGTTTCGGTGACAGCAAGAATGTCGTGCTCTCGGTAACCGCCCGCTCCGGGCATGCCGTCAGGCAGCATGACCATCGGCTCCATCGACACCACCATATTCGGCTCAAGCTCGGTGTGGATGTCTTCGCGCAACTCGAGTCCGGCCTCGCGGCCATAGTAGTGGCACAACACACCAAAGCTGTGGCCATAGCCGAACGTGCGGTAGTCGAGCAGGCCATGCTTCTCGTAGACAGCGTTGAGCTCTGCCGCGATGTCGCTGCAGCGCGCACCGGGTTTGATCAGATCCAGACCGGTCTTGTGGACCTCGACATTCGCCTCCCAGATCTTCAGTGACGCGTCGTCGCAGTGGCCGAAGAACAGGGTTCGCTCGAGGGCGGTGTAATAGCCTGCAATCATGCTGAAACAATTGAGGCTCAGGATGTCTCCGCGCTGCACGGCTCGGGTAGTGACCGGGTTGTGCGCACCGTCGGTGTTGATGCCGGACTGAAACCAGGTCCAGGTGTCCATCAACTCGGCATGCGGGAATCGCCGCGCAATCTCACGCACCATCGCTTGCGTGGACGCGAGCGCCACTTCATGTTCCGGCACGCCCTCAGCCAACGCCGCAACAACCGCAGCCCCACCCACATCGCTGACCGCCGCGCCTTGTGCAATGAGCGCAATCTCCTCGTCGGACTTGAGCATCCTCGAGTGCATGCAGTGGGCCGCCACATCGACCACGGAGACGCCCGGCAACGCGTCCTGCAAGGCCGTCAGCCGTTCGTGTGTGATGTGATCGAACTCGATGCCCAGCCTGCCCCGGTTCGGCACTACCTGCTGCACGGCCCGCAGGTAGTTGTCGCGCTGCCAGTCGGTGTAGACGAGGTTGTAGTCTCCAACGGTCCGCCGCCAGGGTTGGCCCGCGTCGATATTGGCCGAAATACTGACAACCTCACTTTGCGTCACGACCAGGCCATAGGGCCGCCCAAACGCGCAGTAGAGAAAGTCGCTGTAGTAGTTGACGTTGTGGATGGAGGTGAACAACACGGCGTCGATGCCTGCGTCGGCCATATGGGCTCGCAACGCCGACTGCCGACGGTCGTATTCGCCCTGGCTGAACGTGGCTTTCGCCTTCTCGCCGTTTTCGATGCGGAGGACGTCTGGTCTGGCCATGGCTGGACTCACTCTGGTCAAAGAGGCGGAGTATCGGCATCGACTTTCTATCCGTAAAACGATATTAATCAATATTTGATATCGCTATAATCGATACATGGATATCGATCTCGCTCGCACCTTTCTCGCGGTGGTGCAACACGGCAGCTTCAAACACGCCGCCGGTGGGCTGCACTGCACGCAGTCGACTGTCACGGCCCGCATTCAGAACCTCGAGCAACTGCTCGGTCGCACGCTGTTCATTCGCAACCGGGCGGGAGCTACTCCGACCGCGGATGGCCGCCGCTTTCAGCCCTATGCCGAACGTTTTCTGCACGGCTGGCGCGAAGCCCAGCAGGCACTGGGGTTGCCAAGTCGCTTGCAGGGCACATTGCGCGTCGCCATCGAGGCGAAGCTCGCAGCCGATATCGGTCCGGGTGTCAGCGCGAGCCTGTTGCCCGCCCTGCCCCACTGGGCGATCGAAATCCGTGACGAGAACGAGCCAGACGCTGACATTCGAATCGGGTACGGCCTGGTCGCGGCACCCGGTCGCACTCTTCTGGCGCAACGTCGCGACCCCTTGATTCTGGTCGCCACCACCCCGCGAACAGCCGTGACCTGGGACCCGGACTACCGCGCGATTGACTGGGGCCATCAGTTTCGTGAACGCTACGCGCGCCACTACCCCTTCGACGAGGTGCCGCAATTGCATTTACCGGCGGCGCTCTGGTCACTGACAGCGCTGATCGCGCTCGGCGGCGCTGCCTATTTCCCGGAACGGTGGTGTGCGCCACACCTCGCTGCCGGCACGCTGCACCGCATCACCGGTGCCAAGCAATTCGACATTCGGGTTGCGGCAATCGCGAACACAGATGCAGCAGATTGGTTGGACGCGGCATCCGCCGTGCTTGAAACGGGCTTTGCCGATCTCGGCACCGCTGATCACACCGTCCGCTGACCCACACAAAGTCGACCGCACTGTCCGGAACGCGACACCGGCCGCCACCACCGCACACGAAGCTGCTACAACACGGGCACGTTGTCGGGAGAGCTGCATCATGTGGCAGGCATTGCGAACCTTGTGGGTGCTGTTTTTCGGTGTCGCAATGCTGTGGTTCGGCACCGGCGTCGTCCATTCCCTGCTGGTCATCCGCGCTGACGTTGAGGGCTTCAGCACCGTCCAGATCGGTCTGCTGCAAACGAGCTACCAGCTCGGCTGGCTGGTCGCAGCCCTGCTCGCCCCCGCGCTTATCACACGCGTGGGGCACGTGCGGGTGTTCAGCGCCATGGCCGCCGCAAGCTCCGCCGTAATCATCGCCCATCTGCTTGTCATCGACCCCTGGGTCTGGGCACTCGAGCGGTTTCTGATGGGCATTTGCACTGCCGTGCTGATGGTGGTGTGCGAGAGCTGGCTGAACGACATGTCCGAAAACACCGTGCGCGGCAAAGTGCTGGGGCTCTATACCATCGTCGCCTGGGGCGCGCCGATGCTCGGGGTCTGGATGCTGCGATTCGGCAGCACGGAGTCCATTCTGTTCTTCATCATTGCCTCCATGTGCATTTCCATCGCCGTGGTGCCGATGCTGCTGTCCGCGTCCAGAACGCCACCCTTCATCGACACCGAGCGACTCAACCTCGCCCGGCTCTACCGCAAGACACCGCTCGGCGTCATTGGCGCTTTGCTGTCTGGTGTGTGCCACGGGGCGTTTTTCGCAACGGTTGCCATCTATGGCACGGTGTCGCAATTCAGCGTCACCGAGATTTCAACGTTGATCGCCATCGCCCTCGGCGGCGGGGTGTTGACACAGTGGCCGATCGGCATGCTCTCAGACCGATTCGACCGGCGGTTGGTTCTCGCAACGGTTGCCGGCGTCGGCGCCGTACTTGGCCTGTATTATGGCGTCGTTGGCGCATCGACTGTGGCTGCAAGCTATACCGCAACGTTCTGCCTCAGTTGCTGCGTGCTCGGTCTATACAGCCAGTGCATTGCCCACACCAACGATCATCTCGGCTCACGCGAAATCGTGCCAGCCGCCGGCACCCTGATACTGCTGTACGGCCTGGGCTTCGCTGCCGCCCCAGCCATTGTCTCGCCATTGCTAGACCAGTCGACCGACTACTTCTTTCTGATCAACGGTGGGCTCATGGGCGTGCTCGCGACAGTCGTGCTCTACCGCATGACCCGGCGCGAGGCCGTCGCTGACCAAGGCGACCTGGTTGTGGTGTCCACACAGTCACCCTACACATCGGTTGTCACCGCCGCTGAACAGTGGACTGACGGGATAGCGGAGCCGGGCACCCCGAACACAGCGAATGCCGCGTCAGAGCGCGCGGCCGATCAGAGCGGCTCGAAGACGTAGCCCTGGCTACCACGGCCAATTCGACCCAGCGGCGCGTCTTCGAAGTGGCTGCCACTGAAAACCGTGTGGTCGGTTGCCAGTTGGTCGAGCAAGCGCTCGCGGGTTGCGCGGGCCTGTTCGGGATCAACATCAAACACAACACCCCATTCCGGCCTTGGCAATTGCAGCAATTGGCAGTGCACGATATCGGCAACGAGCAAGAACGACTCGCCTGCACTGTCGAGCCGCAAACCCGAATGCCCTGGCGTATGCCCGGGCAACGGCAGGGTCGTCAAGCCAGCGCCGAAATCCGTATGGTTGTTGTACACGGACAATCGATCACCGTAGGCTGACATGACGGCACGCGCGAGGTCGAAGCCCGCACGGCTTTTCTCGGCCGCACGCGCGCGGTTGAGATCGTTGCTGTAGTGCGACTCGTCCGCCTCGTGCACCAGCAGTTCGGCGCGCTTGAACACTGCCTGGCCATGCGTGTCGATTGCACCGGCAACGTGATCGCCATGCAGGTGCGTGACGATGATGCGGTCAATGTCATCGGGTGCAACCCCGGCTTCGGCGAGCGCTGCGGGCAGACGGCCCGCTGTCGGGCCCATGAGGTCACGTGGCCCACAATCCACCAGTGTCACTGAATCGCTGCCACGAATCAGGTAGGCGTTTATGGCGCTGGGTAAATTCGACAGGCCAGCTTGCAACATCAAGCCCTCGACTTCGTCGGGCGGCGCATCGGGAAACACCGGCGCTTGAAAGCTCAAGTCGCCATCACGCAACACAGTCACCTCGAGGTTGCCGACCGTGTGCTGATCTGAGAGTGCCATGCTGCGCTCCCGGTGTCCCATCCGTGTGATCGGCAGTCAGTCTACCGGCAACAGCCGAATTCCGGCAAATGACAGGGGGGTGACGCTGTACACGCTGCCAAGGTGTTATTCGTCATCCGAAACACGTTGGCGTTGTTCCATTTCATCGATTGAACGAGGCCAATCGCGTTTGAGCAACCGCGACACCGACCTGTCAGCCAGCAATTTGCCACCCGTCTGACAGCGCGGACAATAGTTGGTCTCATTGCTCGCATAGCGGATGCGCTGCACCCGTGTCGTGCACACCGGGCAGGGCAAACCATAGCGTCCGTGCACAGCCATACCCTCCCGAAACGCCGTGA
>CALDHJ010000260.1 GCA_937941555.1 uncultured Granulosicoccaceae bacterium
AAACCATCGACGAGCGCAATGTCGCGCTGTCAGCCCGCGAAAGCGAACTGGCCGCCAAACTCGATCTGCTCGCACAGCAGAACAACACCCTCAGCGAAAAAGACGAGAAATTGCTGACCCTCGAGTCAACGCTTGCAGAGCGAGATGCCGCTCTCGCCACCCTCGAAACGACTCTGGCTGTGCGCGACGAAAACCTCGGTCAGCTCGACACCACCCTGCAAGAGCGTGAACAACGCCTGGCTGCGCTCGAGTCCGACCTGGCCAGCCGCAATACCGCCCTCGCTGCACTCGAAGACGACCTCGCCGAACGCGACGCTGCCATTGCCGAACGCGAAGCCGAGCTCGCAAACCGTGACGGCGCGCTGGCGGCACGAGAATCCGAGCTTGCTGCGGTTCAGGCAACACTCGCGACGGTGGATCAGGAACGTATCGCGCTGATCAACTCCGCGTCACAAAACGCCACCGAGCTCGCCGCCCTGCGCGGCGCGCGCGACGATGTCCTGGCCGAGCTGCAAGAGGCGCAGCTCGAACTCAGCGCTGCCAATCGCGACCTCTCCGCGCTCCAGAGTGCCCAGAACCTGAGCGCCGGCACGATCAGTCAGTTGCAGATCGATGTCGACGCCAGTGAAGAACGGCTGTCGTCATTGCGCTCGGATTACGGTGAGCTGAAAGCGAAGTACGACGAACTGGTGCGACCCGCTCGCAGCCCGAAAGACAAGCACGTGGTGCTGGTCCGGGCCCGCATGGTCAATGGCACGCTGGAACGCTCGGTCCGTGAGCAGACGGGCCGCTACGAAGTGGTTTCGGAAGACGCGATGAACACTTGGCTTCAGGCACGCCTCGATGAACATGGCGACAACCTCTATGTCTCCATCGTCTACCCGGAGAACAGCGGACTCAGTTACGACGTCGCTTTCCAGTTCAGTCAGGATGTGCTGACGAAATACGACTACTACCACCGCGAAACCGTGCGCCTGCGCCAAGCGGGTCGGCCCATCCAGTAACAGCACGTTGGTATTGGGCACAGACGCCGTGGGCCACCTCGCAGAGCGGCTCAGGTATCGCCCGGCGGTGGGACCTGCAGCCAGAAGGTAACGGGACCATCGTTCTCCAGCGCGACAGCCATGTCGGCACCGAACTGTCCGGTCTCAACACGCGCATGGCGCGCGCGCGCCTCTGCCACAGCCACATCGAACAGCGTTTCACCCACTGACGGGGGTGCCGCGGGTGTGAAGCTCGGCCGCCGACCTTTGCGGGTGTCGGCCGGCAATGTGAATTGCGGCACCAGGAGCAACCCACCGCCCGTCTCACTGAGCGAGCAGTTCATCCGCCCAGCATCATCCGAGAAAACGCGGTAACCCAGCAGCCGCTCCACCAAGCGTGACGCCTCGGCTTGCGTATCACCGCGTTCAACGCCGACCAAAACAAGTAAACCGGCGTCGATCTCACCCACGACCTCGCCATCAACGCGAACACGCGCGTAGGTGACCCGCTGCAGCAAGCCGATCACGCGTTCACCTGTTCAGACTCTCGAGGCTGCCCTTCGGATCGCCCCGATAACCGCGTCAGCACTGTTCCCACGGCAGGCCGTTGAATCGCCACCCGGCAACACTGCTGCGCTGGTGCGCCGCATCCAGTGGACCCTCGAAGCCATCGCTGACAACAAACACATTGGGCAGCTGCGCCTCGACCAGCGCGTGCGCGGCGTCGACAGAACGGTTGCCACTGCGGCAAATCAACATCACCGGCACCTGGCCGCGATCTCGGCCAGAGACGCGACCCAGCAATAGCTTGCGTACGTCCGCCGCAAACTGAGGATTGACCTCCCAGTTCGGTTCGTCGATCCACGGCACGTTGACCGCCCCAACCGGGTGGCCAATCATCAGAAATTCCATCTGCGACCGCACGTCGATCAGCAAGGCGGCAGGCTGGGCCTGACACACGGAATGCGCCTGCTCGGGTGTGAGCAGCTCGTAGCCTTGTTCGTGGTGACGAATCTCAGTCATGCTATAGATACCCTAGATATTCGGTCGCAACAGCTCGTCTGCTGACCCGCGACCCGCAACCGTCAACGCGATAGTGTATCGCGACGCCAGCGTCTCTGTTCAGCATGTCGAGCTCCACCCCAACCCGTCTCATTTTGCGCCTGGCCGGCGCCTTGCCCTTGCGCATACTGTTTTCGTTGACGCGTGGCCTGGCTCACCTGTCCAGGCTGCGCGACACCAAAGCCGAGGCCATTACCCGCGTCAACCTCGACATCTGTTTTCCCGGGCTCGCAGCCGAGGCACGCGAAGCGCTGGTGCGATCGAGCCTCGATCACGACGCGCTGACGCTCGCCGAGTGCGCACCCTTCTACACGCGCCCTGGCAGCCACCTGAGCGCACTGGTCGACACACCGGATCAGGCCGTGCTCGATGCTGCGTTATCAGAGGGCAAGGGAGTATTGCTGTGTGCGCCGCATTTCGGCGCCTGGGAGCTGCTGGGCCAGGTGCTCTCGCAACGCTATCCGCTGCACGTGCTGTACAAGCCGTCGAAACGGCAAGCCATCGACGATGTGCTGATTCCGGGGCGCACGCGTTTTGGTGCCACACTGCACCCGACCAATGCAGCCGGGGTGCGTGGCATGCACCGAGCGCTGGCGGCAAACGGACTCGTGTCCATCCTGCCCGATCAGGAGCCAGACACCTCAGGCGGCGAATTCAGCCCGTTTTTTGGTGAACCCGCGCTGACCATGACGCTCTTGAATCGCCTCGCCCGCAAGCGCCAGGTGCCGGTTCTGCTCGCGGCGGCCGTGCGCGACCTCACGACGCATCGCTACACCTTTGTCTATCGCCGGATCGACGCCGCGATCCACAGCGCTGACACCCACACCGCGCTGTCGGCGATGAACCAGGCCATCGAGTCGTTGGTGCGGGAACACCCCGCACAATACATCTGGAGCTACCGGCGTTTTCAGTCGATGGTGGACGGCAATCGACGAGACTACCGTTGGTATGGCGAACGCCCATAAAAAAAGGCGGCCCGTGTGGCCGCCTTTTTTCAGGGTGTCGAGGCTGGTGTTATGCGGCCGACTGGTCACCCTGGGCGCGTTGATCGACAAGCTTCTTCGCTTGACCGATCCAGTCGTCCCGGTCGATACGCACCCGGGTGCCGGGCATGCGTTCTTCCAACCAATTGATGTCGCTGTCGCTGAGCGCAACAAGCTGCTCGAATTGGTAGATACCCAGCTCGTTGAGCTCCGACTCCAGCTTGGGACCGATACCCACCACTTCCTGTAATTCATCAACGCGATCGGGCCGGCTCTCGAACACGTTCGAGGGTGACTGCGAGTTGACAAACATCAGGTTGGGCAGATCGGAACGAACGACCGCTTTACCGGCGCGGACACGAAACTTGATGTCCGACACTTCCGGAATCTCAGGCAGGCTCTCAGCCTTGTTGCGCTCGGACTCGAGCATCGCCTCGAGTTCGACAATCCGGGCCAGGAGATTCTGTCCGGCCTTGCGGCGCTCTTCAGACAGCATGGCCTCGAGGCGGCGAATGCGCTCACGCAGTTGCGAGTCGTTTTCGCCGAGGACTTCGAGATCCGACTGCAGTTTCTCAAGCTGATTTTCGAGTGCCGTGTTACGCGCCGCCGCTGCAGCGAGATCGGCTTCAGCTCCTTCGAGCTTGATCGAAAGATTCTGCTTTTCCGCCTGCAGTGCGTTGCGCTGAGCCTCGCCTTCTTTCAGTTCACGCTCGAGGGCATCGTTGCGCTGAAGCGCCAACTTGAGATCGGTCGACTTGGCTTGCAAAGCATCGCGCAATTCGCGAATCTCGCGCTCGAGTTCAGCCTGAACATCGGCACCTGCAACCAGCTGAGCCGCCACGTCTGCATTTTCAGCCGCAGCCTTTTCGACCACCCGCTCCAACTCGCGCAGCTTGTCCGACTGGCCTTTCACCGAGTCGTTGAGTGAACGGTTGTCTTCGGCAAGCTTGTCGCGATCCTGTTTGAGTGCATCGGCCTGCTTGCGTGCCGCGTCGAGTTCACGCTGACGCGCTTTCGCTTCGGCATTGGCTGCTGCAGCCGCCTTTTCGGCATCTTCGGCACGCTTGGTCGTTGCAGAACCGTTTTCCTGCGCCCGTTCGTGAGCCTGCTCGAGTGCAGCAAGCTTGCGCGCACCGTCCTCGAGCGCCGCCTGGCGCTGTGCACTTTCCTGCTCGGCCCGATCAGCGCGCCGTTGAGCATCGTTGAGTGCCTGCTGCGAGCGAGCAATTTCCTGATTGGCCGTGTCGTTGCTGCGCTGGCTTTCGTGCAGTGCTGCCTGGTTCTGCGTTGCGTCACGCTCGGCTTTGTCTGCCCGACGTTGCACGTCAGCCAGATTTTCCCGCTGTCGAGCAAGCTCATCTTCCGCGCGCTCTGCGCGGCGTGTCGCCGCATCCAGGGCTTCACGTGTTTGCGCAGCCGCTTGATCAGCACTCTCGGCAGCTTCACGGGCACGTGCCAACTCGTCTTCACGTTTCTCGACCTGGCGATTTGCTGCCGCGAGTGCATCAGATCGCTCGGCCAGGTCCCGTTCAACGTCAGCCATACGCTGCTGATTGGCGTTGAGCGCATCCTGGTGACGCACCAGCTCATCTTCTGCCTTGGCTTTGACTTCACGGGTGTCGTCAAGCGCTGTCTGCGCCTGCGCCGCGTCGCCTTCTGCTTGTTCGGCACGTTTCAGGGCGTCGTCCAGGGCATTGCGCAGTTGCGCCGCCTCGTCCTCGGCCTTGTCGACGCGACGTTGGGTGTCATCGAGCTTGTTGCGGGTACCGGCGAGTTCCTTGTCGAGATCACGCGCAGCAGTTTCCTGACGCTCAACCGCTTTGGCCAGCTCCGACGCACGCTGTGCAGCCGCTTCCTTGTTCTCCGCCAGATTCTGTTTGAGGTTGGCAATCTCGTTCGCTGCCACCTTTGCATCAGAGTCCCGCGCGGCCAGCTCTTTGGCCGACTCTGCAGAAGCCTTTGCGTGCGCCTGCATCGCTTGCTCGAGTCGCTCGGCGAGCTTCTTGAGTTCGTCATCCATCGACTGACGCTTGCGCTCGAGTGCATCGTTCTGCTGGTTGGCTGCAGCAACCTGATTACGCAGATCGGCCAGGGCCGATTCGAGCTGACTGCGCTCGGACTCGCTGCCATCGAGGCTGGCACGCAGTTCGTCGGCGAGATGCTGTTGCGTATTCAAAGCGGCTGCGAGCTCGTCAGCGCTCTTGCGGTGATCCGCTTCGGCCGATTGCAGGGCATCCTGCAACGCTGCGACCTGCGTATTCAGGGCAGCCCGTTCGGCCGCACTCTGACCCAGGGCATCGCCCTGCTGGGATGCAGCCAATTGTGCCTCGGCGATCAGCTTCTCCAGCTCGACCCGCCGGCTCTCGGCATCTGCCAGAGCCAACTCGCCCGCTTGCACAGCAGAACGCTCGCGCTCCACTTCACTTTGCAAGGCAGACACCCGGTCTTCGAGTGGTCCGATCTTGCCCTCAGACGCCCAGAGTTGGTTCTGAAGATCGGCAATGCTGCTGTCTTTGTTCTGCAGGTTACGCTCGGCTTTCCGCAGCGCATCGCGCATGGGTGGCAGTGCGGTTTCGGCCTCGAACAACTTGTCGTTGAGCTCACTTTCAGCGCGAGCGGCACCGACTCGACGCAGTAACCAGCCGAGTATTGCACCCAGGATAGATGCTGCAATCAGCAGCAATAAGACTTGTGTAATCAGGTAGAACATTTTTGCTCCAAGCGGACTGTATTACTTGCCAGACATTTGTTGAATATGAATTTCGACACGACGGTTCTTTGCCATGCCCTCTTTTGTCTCGTTTGATGCAACCGGGCGAAATTCGCCGTAGCTGAATGCTTCGATATGATCAGCGTCCATGCCATGCCCAACCAGGAACTGCTTGACGGTGTCAGAGCGACGTTCGCTCAGCGCCTGGTTGTAGTTCTCTTTGCCACGGTGATCCGCGTGGCCTTCCACCAAAACAACACCACCGCAATTTGCAGCAGTTTCAGCGATGTATTTCAAGCGCGGCTGGAACTCATCCTGAATGTTGTGCCGTGCCGTGATGTAGTTGACGACGTTGCCTTGCATGGCGACTCGGTACTGAATCCGACATTCCTCTGAAAGCTCGGCATACGGATCGATAGTGATGTTCAACTCCGGCTCGAGCGGATCAAGCACTGCCTGCCGCGTTTCGAGCAGACGTTTGATCTGGTCAATACGTGTCTGGTTGGCCGCAACGCCGTCGAGCACGAAACGCTCGTCGGTGATGCTCAAGTCGCCGCGGTTGAGCTGGGTGAGAGAAGCTATGCCCGTTTCGACTTTGCCAGGCGTGTTGACGAATTCGTCCGCACCGGCCTGCACGCTGTTGATGACATTGAGACCCGGTGGCAACGCGTTGTGAATGTCAGCCAATGCATCGACCGCTTCGTCGCTGTCGACAATCCCCTTCATGTTGAGGGTCTTGCCATCGTAGCTCGCCGAGAAATCAACACCGTTGGGCGGGTTCGCCGCCTCCAGGAGATTCTCGGTGCTGCGAACACCCCATGCGTCAGACACCTTGTCACCCAGAGCTGCGATGAGGGGCTCGGGCGCTGGGCCAGTCAACGTGACGTCCCGACCCGACACAACAATGTCGGCCTCAGGGGCTTCTTCGATCAACAGGGCCCGAGCCCTGTCGGCCACATCTTGTTCAATAACTTCGGTGTACTTGGCGCCGCCGAACCAATACAACACAGCTAACGCACCTGACACGAGTAGGATCAATGGGAAGTGCATGTGGAATCCATAACGTAATCGCCCCCAAAGGGCAGTTCTCGGAACATCTGGGCTCACGATGCAACTTCTCAGCCAGAACGGCAGTGCAGATTTCTGATAATTTCTTGACGGTTTTCGAGCACCTGTTCCAGGCGCCGGGTGGACAGGAAAGGCCTGTCAAATTGGGCAATTGGATCGCAGCAGAGTAGCTGGTCATACAACAAGACGATGGCCGAACAGCACACTGGGGACAGTGTTGCCAGACGCGCCCTGCCGATGCGGCAAGGTGACCCAACTGACCTGCTTGCATATTGGGTCCGGCGCACGGCAATTGGTGGCAGCAACAGACAATCGGAGCCAATCAACCCAATGATCGTTCGCTACTGTCGAAAGCCAATGCTCTCGCCGAGATCCTCACGGCGAATCGAATCAGAACCCGCCAGATCCGCAATAGTGCGCGCGACACGAAGTACCCGGTGACACGATCGCAAGCTCAGTCCGAGCCGCTCGACGGCTGTTTCGAAAAATCGTTCGCACTCTTTCGACAGGCTGCAGTGCTCGGCCATCTGGTTTGCCGCCAAATGCGCATTCAAGCGATTTTGCCGACGCCGCTGCACCGCCTGCGCAGCCTCAACCCGGTGACTGACACACGCCGTGGATTCACCCGACTTCTCTTGCCGCAAGCTCGCATAGGGAATTGCCGGCACCCGGACATGCAGGTCGATTCGATCCAGCAGTGGACCCGACACCCGGCCCTGGTAACGCTGCACCTGTTCTGCCGTGCAGCGACAGGCCCGAGTGCTGTCACCAAAGTAGCCACACGGGCATGGATTCATTGCCGCCACCAACTGGAATCGCGCGGGATAACGGGCCCGACGCCGCGCACGGGAGACGTGGATCTCGCCAGATTCGAGCGGTTCGCGCAGGACATCGAGCACCGCACGCGGAAATTCAGCCAATTCATCCAGAAACAGAACGCCGCCGTGTGCGAGAGAGGCTTCGCCGGGTTGCGCCAACGCACCACCGCCGACCAACGCGACACCCGATACCGTGTGATGGGGATGGCGAAAAGGTGGCCTCGACCAGTGGGTTGGATCAAAGCCGACCGACACTGAATGCACCGCAGCGCTCTCAAGCGCGGTCTCCGTATCAAGCCGTGGCAACAGGCCGGGCAAGCGGCTGGCCAGCATGGATTTGCCGCTGCCTGGCGGCCCGACAAACAACAGGTTGTGCCCCCCTGCGGCCGCGATTTCGACGGCACGCCGCGCATGATGCTGGCCGCTGACATCGGCGAGGTCGGGATACTGTGCATCGTGCGGCAACCAACCGGACGCCATCTCGAGATCATCGAGCCCACGCAGCCAGCGAACCACATCAAGCAAGCCGTCGGCAACGCGCACTTCAGCACTCGCAACCAACGAAGCCTCGGCAGACACGGCCCGCGGCACCACGGCTTTGCGCCCCGATCGCGTGGCGGCCAACACCAGAGGCAGTGCACCCGAGACAGCACGCAACTCGCCGCTCAGCGCCAACTCACCCGCAAATTCACAGGTCTCAAGCCCTTCCGCGGGCAATTGCGACGATGCCGCAAGCACGCCGAGCGCGATCGGCAGGTCAAATCGACCGCCCTCCTTAGGCAAGTCGGCGGGTGCGAGACTGACGGTGATCCGCCGCTGCGGAAATTCAAAGCCGGCGTTGAGCAAGGCGGCTCTAACGCGGTCACGTGATTCGCGCACCGCGGTTTCCGGCAAACCGACGAGGTTGAAGGACGGCAGCCCGCCGGAGATATCCACTTCGACCGCCACCGGCGGCGCTTCTACCCCGACAATCGCCCGCGTGTGGACACGGGCGAGTGACATCAGCTCCGCGAGCCGGGTGCTGTTCCTGCGCGCGCTTCGAGCTCGCTCACACGGGTCTCGAGCGCGTCGAGGCGTGCACGCAACCGGGACACCAGAGCCACCTGGATGTCGTAGTCCTCGCGAGTCACAAGGTCCATGCGCTCGATAGACGACTGCAGCACTGATCGAGCGTTCTTCTCGAAGTCGTCTTTGACACTGCGCACACTGGGCGGCAGATGCCGGCCCAATGCGCCACTGATTTCATCCAACAACCGGGAATCGATCATGGTTTTCTCCGTCACCGCGATACTGGAACGCTTAATGGTAGCTGTTGCGCACGTACGCAGTCCGCCCGGGGGAATCAGTCATGCACTGAAGTTGGTTCTTGACCCAGCTGCCTGATACAGATTCGATCCATGACCGGGCCGGCCAACTGGCCAAACGGGCGCCTTCCAGACTGCCCCCTGCACGCTACACTCCACTTACTCAGATTGACCGAACTCGCTGCCATGACGCTGTCGCCCAGACTGACCTTTTTCTCAACCGCCCTGTTGTGCGCTGCCCTGCTGGGCTATGGCTACTATCTGGAGTACGTCGAATTCCTCGACCCCTGCAACCTCTGCAAATTGCAGCGGGTCGCGTTCATGGCGGTCATCCTGTTTGCCGTGATCGGCATGGTCCACGGCAGCACCGGGGCCGCGTCAAGGGTCTACCACCTACTGATCGCGCTCAGCGCGACAGCCGGTGCGGCGCTGGCCGGGCGGCAGGTCTGGCTGCAGGGTCTTCCGCCCGAGGACGTGCCTGAGTGCAGCCCGGGACTCGAATTCATGCTCGAGTCGTCGCCCTGGCTGGATGTCTTCCGCGAAGTGCTGACCGGTTCTGGCAGCTGCGCCGAAATCGACTGGAGCTTTCTCGGACTGTCGATCGCCGGTTGGGCCCTCGCATGGTTCGCGGTAATCGTGCTGGCGAACCTGATCTGGGCCATCAAAGGCTACCGCCGGGCCTACTGAACACCGGCATTCTGGAAAGCCTTTGCGGAAAAGCGCGACCAATTCACACGGTTGGTTCGCTTGAGACGCTATAATGGGCGGTTTTCTGCAGCAGAGCCGCTCCCGTGATCCAGCACCTTCGCAACATCGCCATTATCGCGCACGTCGATCACGGCAAAACGACCCTCGTCGACCAGCTGCTTCAGCAGTCCGGCACGCTCGATTCGCGCAAGGACGCGGTCGAGCGCGTGATGGACAGCAACGCGTTGGAGAAAGAGCGCGGCATCACC
>CALDHJ010000261.1 GCA_937941555.1 uncultured Granulosicoccaceae bacterium
CGCCTCGACGACGTTGAAGACCATGGTCTCGTGCATCGACAAGCACCGCCTGTATATTCGGCGGTCCATATCATTGTCATCAATCATGAGGACCTTGATAGTCATCAGGTCCAGGACATCATCGACAAATTCAGGATCACGAGTCAGCATCAATCCGCTCTATCTATACCCACGTAAACCGTGGAATCAGTCACTGAGTAACCCGATGTGAAGGTTCCACATACAGCCGTGTGGACCAGTGCCGGATTATCCGCACACCAGACCCGCGCAGCCGTGAGATGACCGCACTGACATTACAGCGGATAAAACGGGGGTTTACTTGAGAGCAGCAACCTGTCGGCTCGATGCGAACATCGCTAAGGTACTGATTTTCTGACCAGATATTGAAATATATTTTTACTACATGCGCCAACAATCAGGCCACGGGTTGGAGCAGCTCGATTACCTGGTCTTCAGTGAGCTCTGTAGGCAGGCTGTCGCCCCGCTCGACCAATCCACTCGCGAGCGCACGCTTGCGCGCCTGAAGCTCGAGGATTTTCTCCTCGACCGTCGACGCCGCAATCAGGCGATAGACAAACACCGTCTGAGTTTGCCCGATGCGGTGAGCCCGATCGATCGCCTGCTGCTCAGCCGCCGGGTTCCACCAGGGGTCGAACAACACGACCGTATCGGCGCGCGTGAGGTTCAAGCCGACGCCGCCAGCCTTGAGACTGATCAAAAACACCCCGACCTCACCGGACTGAAAGCGGTCGATCAGTTCCTCGCGCCGACGGCTCCGACCCGTCAGCGAGACATAGGGAATGCTGCGGGCATCGAGCGCCTCGCCAATCAGGTCCAGCATGGTGGCAAACTGGGAAAACACCAGCACGCTGCGCTTCTCGGTTTGCAGCGTCTCCACCAACTCGAGCAGGTGGTCGAGTTTGGCCGAACCCGCTGACTCGCGCTCGCCATAACTCGGCGGCAACAAACGCGGATCGCAACAGGCCTGGCGCAACTTCAGCAGCGCGTCCAGCACCATGATCTGACTGCCGGCGAGCCCGCGACTGAACAAGGCGTCCCGCACGCGGCTCTCCATCAGCGCCCGGACGGCTTCATAGAGCGCTTTCTGCGGCGCGGTCAGTTCAAGCCGCTGCACCATCTCGTTTCGGGCCGGCAGGTCGCGCGCCACGACGTCCTTGTTTCGACGCAGAATGAAAGGGGCGGTGCGTCGGCGCAGTCGACTCAACGCTGTATTGTCACTCTGTTTCTCGATGGGATCGCGAAACAGCCGTCTGAAGGTTTCGCGATCGCCGAGGAATCCCGGCATCAGAAAATCAAACAGCGCCCAGAGTTCACCGGTGTGATTTTCAACCGGTGTCCCCGACAGGCACAGTTTCCGCTCAGAGCGGAGCTCACGAACCGCACGCGCTGTCTTGCTACCCGGGTTCTTGACCCATTGCGCCTCGTCGAGCACCAACAATGACCAAGGCTGATCAACAAGTGCTTCGATATCGCGTTGAACAACCGCATAGCTGGCAATCGCGATATCGATGTCATCGAGTGAGCCGTAGCTTTCTTTCCGATCCGGACCGGACAACGCAACAACGCGAAACATCGGCACGAACGCGGCACATTCTCTGACCCAGTTGCCCACCACACTCGTTGGCGTTACCACCAACACCGGCGCGGTCAGGCGACCGTCCTGTTTCTCATCGAGAATATGGGCGAGCGTCTGAACGGTTTTGCCCAAGCCCATATCGTCGGCAAGAATGCCGCCCATGCCGGCATCGGCGAGAAACCGCAGCCAACCCAAGCCCTCGCGCTGGTAGGGCCGCAGCTCGGCGTTGAATCCCGGAGGCGCCTCACGCTTGGGCGACACCCGCTGGGATTGCAGGCCGTTCGCCAACTGGCGCAACGCCGCGGGCGGATTCCAGGGCCGGGTCGGCAACTCGCTCAGCACCGCGTCGAGCTGGGCAAACCCCGCGCGCGGCATCTGCATCCGCGTCTCGACGTCAGCGAGCACGTCCGCGAGGTTGGCTATCAGCGGTCGCAGCACACCCGCCGGAATACGCAACTCGCGCTGATCGACAAGGCCGAGTGAAATCGGCGTGTCATCGGGCAGACCGTCGAGCGGATCGGTGCGCAAACCGTGCTGCTGAAGCCAGCGAGCCAACAGCGGCAACAGCGCAACAGACTCACCTCCGACCTCGACCGTCAGACCGACCGAGAACCACCCGGCCGCGTCTCCCGCCTGCTGAAAATCCACCTGCAGTTCGACGATGTCGTGGCGCTCGAAGCGAAGCTCATCGGGCAGTTCGACACGCCAGCCCTGCTCGCGGAGTGTTGCCGCGGTGACGGTTGAAAATTCGATCCAGCCGGGATGATCAGCCCATACAGGCAGTTGCGCATCGAGCGGCACCAGGGTCGCCGGCGCATCGAGAACGCTGACCGCATCACCGCTTTGCAGTTGGTCGGCGAGCTCCTCGCTGTCGTAGGTTCGTCCGTCCGGCGCCAGCAAGGACACATCGGTACTGTCGAGCAGATCACGCAGCAGGTTCAGCTCAGCATCCTGATCCCGCGCCTGCCAACGGCGCTTGTCTGGATCGTAGCTGCGCTCTCGCCCGGGTTGAAGTGGCAAATTGCCAATCGGGTAGTCAACGGTCGCGTACAGCGCGTAACCGCGCCCGGGTTCACTCTTCGCGGTCAAGGTGCCCTGGCCGATTTTCGCCACCAGCGTCTCGGCATTGCGCGCCTGAGCTGAAAGTGACAACACCATCTCGTTGCGACAGAGATTGGGGATCTGCGCTTCAACTTCTCGACGCTGCTCCGCATCGAGCGCTGGCAGCTGCATGAGATCGAGCACCTGACGGTCGCTCAGATCGCTGCGAACCGGCCCGGTCTGCCCGGACAAGCGGTCGACGTACCAGAAGCCATTGTCGCTGCGCACCAGCCTGAGCCGGTCACCGAGTTCGGTACCACTGAGCTTGAGCCCGAGCTTTCCACTGGTCTCGCCAATCCACGCCGGCTCGAGCGTACACACCCCACCGTCCGTCAGCGCCCTACCGGCATCACCCACCTCACCGATTCCAAGTGCCAGCAAGCGACGCAACACGGTCGACACCAGCGGCGTCGGCAGCCGACAATCCAGTTGGCGGCTGTTGTAAAGACTGCCCTGAAGGCTTATGAAGAGGTCGAGCAGTTGCAGTTGTTCTTCTGGCAGGTCGACGTCGACCGGGCGGATCAGTGCCAGCCGTTTGCCACGGCTCCAGGCGCCGCTTTGCAAGCGAGTGCACACGCGCCCCGAAACACGCAATGCCACCAACGCACTGCCTGGCTCAAGTGACAACGAAAACTTTAGGGTGGCACGGGCCGGCTCGGGCGAAACACCATTGCCCTGGTCGAAACTCGCCAACAGCTCGACAACCTGTGTGACATCGCGGTCTTCACGCGGACTGCTGGTTCGAGTATTGGCATCGAAAGCGCCGTCGAGCACCATGTGGCCAAAAAAAGCCGCCGCGACGTGTTTGCACGGCATCCCGGCCGCGCAATCGCAGGTCGGTGAGACTTGGGTTCGCCCGTCATCAGACTCGCCAACATTCAGGCAGACAGTGTGGGTCTCGTCACCACGCACTGACGCCCTGACCACAGAGTCGTCGTCACTGCGTTCGAAACGCACTCGACCCTGTTCGAAATAGGCGATACCACGACGCAATACCTGTGGATTGAAGGTGAGTCCCACTTCTGCCATGACAGTGAGAAGCGCGTCGATTTCAGCTTGCTGCACAAACGACCCTGATCACAGTAAACCGGACATTCTACGCGCTTTTTTTGCCAGCGATGCTGTCGGCCGTCGCCCAGGCGGCACCAAGCGACGGCAGTGCCGGACTTCGCTCCCGTGCAGTGCGCGGCTGAACCGCTATACGGCGCAGCGCACGGGCGAGTCCGGGATCTTGCCAATCTGCCGCGACACCGTGATGGAGCGCCCGATCCAACTGCCGAATTCGGCGTGAGAGGTCTTCGGTGGCGGAATCCGTACTCAGGCGCTCAGCAATCGCAGGCAGGCTTTGCGGCGGCACCGCCCAGATCTCGGACGCCCACCACAACAAGGCATGCTGGCTGCGATCTCGGTCGCCCGAGCGCATCGCGGAGGCCAAGGTTCGCAATGCGGCCCGTGGGCCACGCTGCCGCGCCTGCCACAGCGCGCGCGCCAGGAACACCATCAGCGCCACAGCAACTACAAACGGCAAAAGCCACAGTGCCAGAGGCACGAGGTGCCGCTGCGCACGCAACCATGCGAACAGCCGCTGTTGTGCCGTATCAACAGCGGAAACAACCGCATCCGACTCGGCTGCGATGGCATCGGTCTCTACAGCCGGTTCGGCTTCAGGCACTGCAGCCTGAGCGGCGGCCTCGGCTTCGAAGCCCGGCAACTCGAGTGACACGGCTGGTGCGATCGTGAGCGCAGGTATCGCCACCACCTCTCGTTGCACAACCCCATCGAGCGTACTGAACCACTCGAATTCAACCGGGTCGAGTTCGAGTTCGCCGTCACGGGTCGCCACCACCTGGTGGCGCACACGCCGTTGGCTGACAAAGCCGCTGGCCAACGCGCGTCGACCCGTTTCGGATTGCCCCGGATACACCTTGACCGAATCGCTGCCCGTAGGCACCAATTCCGGCAACTGTGCTGCCTGTGTGCCATGCGCAGTCATGACGAGTTCCAGCGTGATCGGGTCGCCAACACGCGGTGTGTCAGCGTCAATCCAATTGGCCGTCACGTTGAGTGCTGCCGCCGGCAGCCACCAACCGACATCGGCCGGTGCCGCCTTCACCGACAAAGTCACGGCGGGCCCGCGAACGCGAATCTGCCGCGTTTGGCGGTTGAAAAAGGAACCGCTCTCGTTGCCGCCTGCTGCAACCCGTGCGAGCAAGCGCACCGCCTCGAGCGTGACCTCTCCACTGCGCTGCGGAAAAAGCGCGTACCGCCGCTCGTGCACATCCCACTCGACGCCACCGCGGGTCTCCCGAAAACTGCGATCCGTGCCGAGTCTTTCCAGCGTGACCCCATCGGCGACCGGCTCGCTCAAACTGCCATCGATCACCGGCGTGCGCTGGTAGATGCGCACGCGGTACACCACCTGCTGCTGCACCCACGGCTCACGCGGTGTCACATCGACCTCAATAAAATGCGTGCGCGTGGTCGGATCCGCAGCGTTCGCGGCGTCCACCTGCAGCACCCGCTCGGATGAGCTGACCCCGTCGAATTGTATTGCGGGAATGATCAGCGAGCCCGTGCGCTTGGGCGCGAGATCGAGCTTGAGAATCTGCCTGACGCCGATGCGGCCATTGACGATTCGCGTGTGGTGGCTGCGCGACTGTCCGAGCAACTCGAAATCGCGCCCGAAGACTGACAGATCAGGTTCAAAATCCGCTTCGCCGTTGTATGCCAGGGTCACTTGAACCGTTTCGTCCTCACCAATGCGCTCTCGATCGAGATGCACCGCCAGTTCGGTGTTCGCCCGGGCGATACCGTGCAACAGGACCAACACCAGAACACACAGTTGAATAAGCCGACTCACCATGGGTTTGTCGCGTCCTTGGCACCGTTGTGGCGCCGCTGGTGCTCACGCATGATGCGGGCGCGAAGCAAACCTGCCGGATCATCCGGCACACGATTGAGCAGCTGTTCAGCCGCCTGCGCCCCCTCGCGCTCGGACTCGTTGCGTTGCGTCGACGGTGCGGGTGAATCAGTTTGCTCCTGCTCCTGGACCTCGGCAGGCGTCGGCTGATCGCCTGCGTCCTCACCCTCGCCTTGCTCGGCGGGCGAGGCCTGCGCGGACTGTGCCGAGTCGGAACCCGACTGCCCTTGTTCACCGCCCTGCTCACCCTCACCCGACGATTCAGACTGAGCCTCCTGCAGCGCGAGGAGTTTCTCGGCGATGTCACGGTTGTGGGCATTGCCTGCCGGGGTGCCGGGCAGGCTGGTCGCACGATCGAAGGCGTCAATTGCGCGCTGGTAGTCACCCGTCTGCGTGAGCGCAGTGCCAAGGTTGTATTCACTGGCGGCGTCGCCGATGACCGACCAGTCTTCCATTGCGCCAGCCATATCACCGGATTCGTAACGCGCCATGGCCCGATGCGCCGGCGACACAAACTGTGTCGCGGCCTCGGCCGCCTTGCCTTCCCGCATGAGGCGCTCTCCGACCTGATCGGGTCGACTGAACGGCGAAGCGGCAACAGCGGATGACGCCAACACAAGGCAGGCCAGCTGACAACACATCCGCAACGTGAAACGCTTCAGCACAACACCCCCCGCCTGACAAGATGCAACACCGGCACCAGTGCCAGCCACAACAACCACGCACCGTCATCGCGCCAGAGCGTTGTCGTGCCCGACTCGTCGTCCTCTGCCAGTGTGTTCACCGAGCGATTCAACAAGCGGTCAATACTGACAGCGCCACTGCTCAAGGCAACGAATTCACCCC
>CALDHJ010000262.1 GCA_937941555.1 uncultured Granulosicoccaceae bacterium
TCAGCGCCGCCGGATACCGTGTGGAACTCGCGTCCGACCTGCGCAGCTACGAGGGTCGCGGCGACGCACGGGCCCAAGCGGATATCGCGCAGCGGGCGGGCATTGAAGTGGATCGCCTGCTCGCACACTACCGCGCGTTGCCGCGCGCGGAGCAGCCCGCGCTGTGGTTTACCTACCACCTCTATCACAAGGCGCCTGACCACATCGGCCCGGCGGTCGCGCGGCAACTGGGCATCCCCTATGTCCTGGCCGAGGCCTCCTATGCTGCCAAGCAGGCGCGCGGCCCCTGGGCCGACAACCTGCCTGCAACACGCGAGGCGATAGCGCAGGCAGATGCGGTGTGGGTGTTGAACCCGCGTGATGCCGAGTCTCTCGCGGCGGTGCGCGGCGGGCGTCAGGGTCTGCATGCGCTCGCGCCCTTTCTCGATAAAGCCGCTTTTGCCGGACCCCGCTACGCAGCGCGTGCAGCGCTCGCTGCCGAGTGGGGGCTGGACTCGACAGTACCCTGGCTGATCAGCGTCGGCATGGTGCGCGCCGGGGACAAGCTTGCGTCATTCGAGATGCAGGCAGCGGTGTTTGACGGCCTGCGTGAGCGGCCCTGGCATTGGTTGATTGTCGGCGCGGGCGACGCAGATGCCGCGTTGGACGCGCGACTGGCACCGCTTGTCGGGCGGGTGACGCGCCTGGGGGCCTTACCCCGAGACGGCGTCGTGCAGTGGTTGCACAATGCCGACCTCGCTGTGTGGCCCGCCGTGAATGAAGCCATAGGAATGGCCTTGCTTGAGGCGCAGGCCGCGGGCTTGCCGGTGGTGGTCGGCCACACGGACGGTGTCGCGGCGGTGTGCGCCAATACCGGCTGTACGGTCGTGCCGCAAACTGTCCCGGATCTTGTCCGAGCGCTCGAGGCCACGCTCGATGAGCGCTCCGACTGGGCCGCGCGCGGGTGCATTGCGCAGGCGTCGGTGCCGGGCATTGACGAGACCGGCCAGGCGTTGCAGGTGGTGCTCGAGCCCTTGCTGCGCGCGCACGCGCGAAGCTGATGTCGAGCCCTTCGGCGATTCGAGTCCTCCGCGTTGCCCGCCACCGTCTGGTGACGGCCAACCTCGATGCGGCGCTGGCCTTCTACACCGGCTACCTCGGCATGGCCGTGATTGACACGGTGCAGCAACTCGGGGAGGGCGGTGCGGAGACCGTCTGTCGTCTCGGGTTCTGCGTCGGCCGGGCAGGTGAGCGCGATGATGCCCAACTCGAGCTGGCGCACCGTCCCGGTTGGCGCGTTGCAGCTGCCGATGACGCGTCGGTGGCGCCACCGGGTTACTGGAAGATCGGCGTGACTCTCGCCGATGTCCGACGGGCAGCAGAGCAGTTGCGCAAGCGCGGCATTGCGGTTTCGGAGCCGGCGCAGTTTCAGGACATCGGTTTTCTGTGCCACCTGCGCGATCCCGACGGCCATTGCATCGAGTTGCTGCAACACCGGTTCGAGGCGCACTTTCAACCGCAACCCGTCGCGGCAACAGAGCCGCTCTTGAGTGAGCCGACTCTGGCGCACATCACCTTGCGTGTGCGCGATATCGAACGGAGTCTTGCGTTCTACGTCGAGACCCTCGGTCTGCACCTTGTGGCGCAACAAGAGGTTGCGAGCCATGGCTTCTCGCTGAGTTTTCTCGGCACTGGCGACGAGACACCGCCGACAACCGACTGGCGCAGCAGTGCGCACCGAGAGTGGTTGTGGCAACGCCCCCGGACACTGATCGAACTGCAACACTTCCACGCACAGAAGCCGCCCTATTCAGTGGGCCCGGAGACGGGGTTCGTCGCGCTCGGCCTGGAAGTGGACGGACCAGGTGGGTCGCGCGGTGAGCTCACCGACCCGGATGGCTACCGCGTAGAATGGGTGTCGCGGTGACGCCGGCGTAGACAATGATCGCGGCAGTTGCTTTAGAAAGCGGGCCAGGTAGCGCTCGCTGCGGCGCGTGGTGCTCGGGAACGGATTGCGGGGCTTGTCTCTGATCCGAGACTGCACAGAATCACCAGATTGATCCACTCTATTAACGCAGGTTCAGGGACACCATGGCACTTCGACACTACAAGGCGCTGACCTTCGACGTGTACGGCACATTGATCGATTGGGAGAGCGGGATGGTGAATGCCCTCAAACCCCTGACCGATCAGGTCGGCACCCACCTTTCACGTGATGACGTTCTCGAAGCGCATGCGTTTCACGAATCATCCACCCAGCGTTGGACGCCGGCCAAACGCTACAGTGAGCTGCTGGCTGTGGTGTACCGGCGGCTGGCCGAGGAGTGGGGGGTGGCCGTGACTTGGGAGGCCTGTGTGGCCTACGGCCAGTCGGTGCGGCAGTGGCCCGCGTTCGACGACAGTCGCGAGGCACTCGCCTACCTCAAGCAACACTACAAGTTGATCGTGCTAACCAACACCGACAACCAGAGCTTTGCCGGGTCGAACGCCCGCCTGGGTGTGCATTTCGACGGGGTGTACACCGCCGAGGACATCGGCAGCTACAAACCCGATGAGCGCAACTTCCGCTACCTGCTCGAATCGCTCGAGCGTCAGGGGATTGCGCAACACGAGATCCTGCACACGGCCGAAAGTCTGTTTCACGATCATGTGCCGGCGAAGAAACACGGCCTGGCCAACTGTTGGATCTACCGCAGGCACGGCAAGTCCGGGTTTGGCGCAACCCGGGACCCGGGCGAGACGCCGTCTTTCGACTATCGCTTCAACAGCATGGCGGAGTTCGTCGCAGCGCATAAAGACGAATTGGCCAAATAATACAGGCCTGATATTGCGGTGCGGGTAGGGGAGAGCGCAGCCTCAGCGCCACTGACCTTATACTCAGCGGGGACAAACCGAGCCGGAGGGCATCATGAAGCGTGACATCAACGGGCGTATGCCGGCACCGCACGGCGCCCTCCGGGGCGCTGGAGCAGACTGCCGATGAACGTCCATATCCTTGATGACTGGTTCGATACACTGCGGTCGCTGCCGTGCTTCGACGCCTTGCAGTCACACGACGTCACCGTCTGGACCGACCACGAAGAAGACATCGACACGCTCGCTGCGCGCCTCGCCGATGCCGAGGCGCTGGTGCTCTTTCGCGAGCGCACGGCCATCACGGCGCCGTTGCTGGCCCGGCTTCCCCGGCTGAAGTTGATCTCGCAGCGCAGTGTCTATCCGCACATCGATGTACCCGCGTGTACCGATCACGGCGTGATGTTGTGTTCCAATCAACACGCGGGCACTCCGTCCTATGCAGCAGCCGAGCTCACGCTCGCGTTGATGTTGGGCAGCTATCGCCAGATTCCGGCGCAGACGACCTCGCTCAAGGCCGGCCAGTGGCAGATGGGTGTGGGCCGGACCTTGCGCGGGCGAACCATGGGCCTCTACGGCTACGGTCGCATTGCGCGCGCCGTGGCGCAGACGGCGGCCGCGATGGGCATGCGCGTGCAATGGTGGGCATCCGATGAGGGGCGCGCGCGTGCGGCGGCTGACGGTGAATCGGTCGCGGCCTCTCGCGGCGCGTTCTTCTCCGAGTCCGATGTCGTGAGTTTGCATGTTCGGCTCAAACCCACGACCCGCGGCATCATCACCGCAGAGGACCTCGCTCAGATGCAGGCCCGTGCGCTCCTGATCAACACGTCCCGTTCGGGCCTGATCGAAACCGGTGCGCTGGAGGCCGAGATCGAGCGCGGCCGAATCCACGCGGCCGTGGACGTCTTCGATGTGGAACCCCTGACCGACACGGCCCACCCGCTGCTGACCCACCCCAACGTGCTCGCCACGCCGCACATCGGCTACGTGACCGAAGACGAATTCGAATTGCAGTTCACGGACATCTTCGAGCAGGTGAATGCCTTCGCGGACGGGAAGCCGATTCACGTGATCAATCCGGAGGTCGCCCCGGGTGGCTGATCGCCGGTTGCGCCGCTGTCTCCCGGGACGGGCCGGCGGATGATGGCGATACGGCCCGCTGTTGACGGTGATGCAGCGATGCTCGCACCGCTGTTCCTTGAATCCTCGGGTGGCACCTGGGCTGCGATCCTGCACGCTCGCTCGGCAACGTCGCAGCCGGTCGAGGCGCTTGCGATCGCTGCCTTGCAAGACCGGTCTCAAAGCCTGTCCATTGCGAATACCGCGGTGGCCGAGGAGGGCGGGCAACTGCTCGGCGGGCTCTGTGCGTTTCAAGAGACTGCCGCCGCTCCGCCGGACGACGGCGACAGTCCCT
>CALDHJ010000263.1 GCA_937941555.1 uncultured Granulosicoccaceae bacterium
CCGCGTTCACGTGCTCGAATATCTCGCCCTTGGCTGCCGCAACGCCCTGCAAGCTACCGAAGCCGTCGAGGTGCGCCGGGCCGACGTTGTTGACCACCGCGATATCAGGCTTGACCAGCGACGCGAGCCAATCGATTTCGCCGGCGTGGTTGGCGCCCATCTCCAGGACCGCGTATTCCACATTGCGGTCGATTCGAAACAGAGTCAGAGGCAGGCCGACATCGTTGTTGAGGTTGCCGTCAGTCGCAAGCGTATTGCCGAGCAATGACAACACCGAGCGCAGCATTTCCTTTACCGTGGTCTTGCCATTGCTGCCGGTCAAGGCGACCCGCTGGGCGTTCGACTGCGCAAGCCACAATGCCGCAATTTCACCAAGAGCCTGGCGCGCGTTGCGGACCACCAATTGCGGCACGTCTTCGCTGCACTCACGCTCCACGACGACTGCACTGGCACCCCGCGCAACGGCGCCGGACACAAACTCGTGGCCGTCGAATTGATCACCGGTCAGCGCAAAGTACACGTCCCCCGATTGCAGTGTCCGCGTATCCACACTGACAGAGCGAAATGCGCAATCCGCACCGATCAGGGTAGCGCCGACACAATCGGCGGCTTGGGACAAACGCAAGCTGATCATGCGCGCCTCCCGTGCCACGCACGCACAACCGCGTGGTCGCTGAAGGCAATACGTTGCCCGTTGATTTCCTGGTAGGTCTCGTGCCCTTTGCCAGCAATCAGAATGCAATCGGTTGGGCCGGCGTGCTCGAGCGCAAATTCAATGGCCGCGGTGCGATCGAGCAGGATGTCTGCCGGCACACCGGCGACGAGCCCTTGCTGGGCGTCGCGTGCTATCGCCTCGGGTGATTCGCTGCGTGGGTTGTCGCTGGTCAGCACCACACGGTCGGCGTCACACGCAGCGCGCGCCATACCGGCACGTTTTCCACGATCACGATCACCACCGCACCCGAACACACACCACAACCGACCTGACACGTGTTCGCGAAGTGCGGCAATCGCACTCTCAAGTGCCTGCTCTGTGTGCGCATAGTCGATCACGACCCGGGCCGCGCCATCAAAGCGCAACACATCCAGACGTCCGACAACCGGGGTAATCCGCGTCAGCCGATCAAGAACAGTCTCAACGGAGAGTCCGACGCACTCGGCCATCGCACAAGCGGCCAGCACGTTGGACACATTGAATCGGCCGAGCACACCCAGTTTCAGGCTGCGCGCCGCGTCCTCACCCACGGTGATGCGGCACTGTATGCCATCGGCGTCACAGCGCTCGATCTCGGCACACCAGCGCGCGGCTGACTGGCCGGTGATGCTGTAACCAACCGCATCAGAGCGCTCGGCGAAGAGTTCGGCGCCCATATCGTCGTCGAGATTGAGCACCCAACGGCGGGCGTGTTCGGTGAACAGCCTGCGCTTAGCGGCGCGGTAGTGCTCGAGGCTGCCGTGGTAGTCGAGGTGATCGCGCCCGAGCCCGGTCAAGGCACCGACGGCAAACTGCAATCCGCCGACACGCGCTTGATCGAGTGCGTGTGACGACACCTCCATCGCAACCCGGGTTGCACCCTGGTCCAACAGAGCCCGAAGCCCTGAATAAACGGCAAGTACGTCACCGGTGGTGTGCGATGCGGTTTCAAGCCGACCGACAAAACCGTTGCCCACGGTGCCCATCACACCGCAAGGGTTGTCGCTCGTGTGCAGCAACTGCGCGAGGAAAAACGCCGTAGACGTTTTGCCATCGGTACCCGTCACGCCGCAGAGCGCGAGCTCCTGACCGACAGTCCCGGACACAGCACGCGCAAGAGCCGGCAATCTGGCACGCAAGCCCGGCACCGCGTGAACCGCCACGCTGTAACCATCGAGTTCTGATCGGCGGGGATCGTCAGCGTCCACCAACACCGCCGACACACCGGCCGCAAGCGCGGATTCGATGTGGTCCAAACCATGTGTCGATGCACCTTGCAGGGCGACAAAGGCATAGCCGTGTTCCAACTGGCGGCTGTCGAGTGCGACGCCCGATACCCGAATCGACTGTGTCGCGTCGAGTGCGAGTGCCGGCGCGATGTCAGCCTGCTGGGTTGCCGCCATGACACGCGCGGCCATCACAGCGCAGGCTCCAGCACCGCATCGCCCGCCACTTGCTCAGGCAATTCGATCGCATCCATCGGTACGCCGAGCACACGCAGCGAGCCTGCCATGATCGACGCGAAAGCTGGCGCTGCGACTTCACCACCGTAATATTGCTGCCCGCTCGGCTCATCGATCATCACGACAACGACCAACTCGGGCTGACTCGCGGGCGCCATGCCAGCGAAAAAGGCGTAATACTTGTCGTCGCGGTAACCGCCGGGCGCAGGCTTTCGCGATGTACCGGTCTTGCCAGCTACCCGATACCCGGCCACGCGCGCACGCTCCCCGGTACCACCCGGCTCCACAACCGACTCGAGCATGCGGCGAACCGATTTGGCGACATCTTTGTCAAGGACGCGCACGCCCTGAACGTCATCGGGCTCGCGGCGCAAAAAGCTCACTTCAGGCAGCACACCGTCATTGCCAAGTGCCGCGTAGGCGCGCGCCAGTTGCAAGGGAGTTGCCGACAAGCCATAGCCGTAGGCAATGGTCGCCTGCTCGATCCGACGCCAATTGCTGCCGTGACGCAACACGCCGAAGTTCTCACCCGGAAACAGACTGCCGGTATCCCGTCCGAAACCGAAATCGTCGAGCACTTCCCACATCTTCGACGGATCGGCGCCGAGCGACACTTTCGTCACACCGACATTGCTCGATTTTTTCAGGATATCTTCGAGACTCAAAGACCCGTAGTCGCGAAAATCACGCACCTGCAACCGACCCACCTTGTGGGTGCCAGGCGCGGTTTCAACAATGTCTGCGGAATCGACCACACCGAGCTGAAGCGCTGCAGCGATGGTGAAAGGCTTGATAGTGGAACCAGGCTCGAGCGGATCCGTCACTGCGCGATTACGCCGGCTCGCATCCCGCCGTGTCGCCGGCGCGTTCGGATTGAATGCCGGTTGGTTGGCCAGCGCCAACACCTCACCGGTTTGCGCACGCATCACCACCACGCTGCCCGAGAGCGCGCCGTGCGCCTCGACCGCCCGCTTGAGCTCACGGAATGCAAGGTATTGAATGCGCCGGTCCAGGCTCAACACCAACTCGCCACCGGGGCGCTCGCGTTCGATGTATTCCACTTCCGAGAAGGCACGGCCCTTGAGATCGCGCATGACCCGACGCGCACCGTTGCTGCCCGCCAGCAGCTCGTCCCAGAGCTTTTCGATGCCCTCGATTCCGCGGTCGTCGATGTTGGTCGCACCGAGCACGTGGGACGCCACTTCGCCAGCCGGGTAGTAACGCCGGAATTCGCGCTGAAGGTGCACGCCCTTGACCTTGAGTCGGCTGACCTCATCGGCCAGGCGCGGGTCGACGTGGCGCGCCAGGTACATGAACTCACTGCTGTCCGACGCGGCATCGAGTGATTCG
>CALDHJ010000264.1 GCA_937941555.1 uncultured Granulosicoccaceae bacterium
CCATCGGGCCACTGAGGTTCTACGCCAAACCAAGCGCGGCTTGCCCAACGGTCACATGCCCTGCTCCCAGGCCTGATCCATTTCGCCAACGATGTGTTGCAGGGCCAACACCGTCTCGGGTTCCGGCTCGGCCCACATACCGCGATCAACCGCCTCGAGCAGGCGCTCGGCGGCTTCCTTGAGCGCTGACGGGTTGTGCGCTTGCATGAATTCCCGGTTGGCGTCGTCGAGCAGGTAGGTGTCGCTGACCTGCTGATACTGGTAGTCGTCCACCACGTTGGCTGTGGCATCAAAGGCAAACAGGTAGTCCACGGTCGCCGCCATCTCGAACGCGCCCTTGTAACCGTGTCGGCGTGCGCCGTCGAGCCATTTCGGATTCAGCACTCGCGAGCGCACCACGCGGTTGATCTCTTCTTTCAGGGTCCGCGCCCGCGGCGACTCAGGGCGGCTGTGATCCATGTGGTAAACCGCGGCCTCGCGTCCGGCGTAGGTTGCCACTGCCGCGCTCATGCCCCCTTGAAACTGGTAGTAGTCGTCGGAGTCGAGCAGGTCGTGCTCGCGGTTGTCCTGGTTGTGCACCACGGCTTCAAGCGCACCAAGTCGGGTCTCGAAATCGGCGTGTGCCGCCTCGCCATCCTGCTGCTGCCCATAGGCGTAGCCACCCCAAATGACATAGGCCTCGGCGAGATCAGCGCGCTCGTCCCAACAGCCTTCGTCAATCAAACCTTGCAAGCCCGCGCCATAACTGCCGGGTTTGCTGCCATACACCCGCGAACCGGCCCGCCGGCGCGCATCTTGCGCGTCCACACCCTGTTCAAGCAGCGCGTCGGTCTCTGCGCGCACGCGCGCGGCAATCGGGTTGTCCTCAGGCGACTCGTCGAGCTCGGCGACTTTCTGTACCGCCGCATCAAACAAGCGGATCACGTTCATGAAAGCGTCGCGGAAAAACCCCGACACGCGCAGCGTCACGTCAATGCGCGGGCGATCGAGTATCGACACCGGCAGAATTTCGAAGTCGGTCACGCGGTGCGAGGCGCCATCCCAGATCGGGCGCACGCCGAGCAGCGCAAAGGCCTGCGCGATGTCATCGCCCCCGGTGCGCATGGTCGCAGTGCCCCACACCGACAAACCCAGCGTGCGCGGGTACTCGCCGTGGTCATGCAGGTGGCGTTCGATCAGCAATCCCGCCGATTTCCATCCAAGGTGCCACGCGGTCTGGGTCGGGATTGCCCGCACATCCACAGAGTAGAAATTGCGCCCGGTCGGCAAGACATCGAGTCGCCCACGCGACGGCGCGCCACTCGGGCCAGGCTCGACAAAACACCCGCGCAGCGCATCGAGCGTACCCGCCGATTCGCGCGCGGCGCTCGCCGACAACATCGCCTGGGCCTGTTCGATCGACGGCAGCACGGCGCGGGTGTGTTCACCCGGGGCTGTGAGCGCGCCCTCGACCACCCGCGCTGCCGCCAGTTCCAGGCGTTCGACCGTGTCGCCCCGTGTGCGCCAGGTGGCAGTGTCGACGTCGGCAAGCCAGCCCGGGCGTGGCGCGTCACAGGGATCGGCGAGCGCGCAATCGAGCACGTCGAATTCAATACCGGCGTCTGCGGCGAGCGCGCGGATCAACGAGGCATCAGCGCCCTCGCCACCTGACCGCGGGAGCCGCAACAAGGCAACCGTGGTATCGGTTGCGAGCCGGCCCTCGGGCGCCGCGCCGAAGATGTGCAAGCCATCGCGTATCTGCGCTTCTTTCAGCTCGCAAAGGTAACTGTCGAGCTCGCCGATCAGCGCGTCGTCACTCTCGGCACACAATTCACGGTCGAGGTGCGCCGCCTTCGCGGTGTCGAGGATCTCGGTGAGCAATTGCTTGGCGCGGCGCGGGTCGAGTTGTTGTGCGTCGAAATACTCATCGACCAGCCGTTCGAGTTCACGCATCGGTCCGTAGCTCTCGGCGCGCGTCAGCGGCGGCATCAGGTGGTCGATGATCACCGCCTGATTGCGGCGCTTGGCCTGCGCGCCCTCACCGGGGTCGTTGACAATAAAGGGGTAGACGTTCGGCGTTGGCCCAAGCAGCGCGTCGGGCCAGCATTGCGAGGACAGCGCGACACCCTTTCCCGGCAGCCACTCGAGATTGCCGTGTTTGCCGACGTGCACCACAGCGTGCGCGTTGAAGCCGAAACGCAACCAGAAGTAGAAGGCGATATAGCTGTGCGGCGGCACCAGATCGGGGTCGTGATAGGTCGCCGAGAGGTCGAGGTGGTACCCGCGTGCGGGTTGCACCCCGACAAACACCTCACCACACATGAGCCCCGCCACGGGTATGCCGCCGTCGCGCAGATCCGGTGCGGCGTCCGCCGCCCCCCAACGCGCCACCACGGCGTGCTGCAATTCCGCCGGCAAGTGCGCGGCAAACCAGCTCCGGTATTGCGAGAGTGGCAACAGGATCTCGACCGGCCGCAGCGCCCGCGCAACCGGGTCGTTGGTGACCCCGGACTGCAGTCGCTGCATCAGGGCATCGCCGTCCGGTGGCACGCCGTCCACCGGGTAACCGGCAGCGGCAAGCGTCTGCAGCAGCCCGATGGTGGACGCCGGCGTATCGAGCCCCACACCGTTCCCGAGGCGGCCCTCGCGGCTCGGGTAATTGGCGAGAATAAGCGCGATACGCTTCTCGGCATTCGGCGTGATGGCGAGGGCTGCGGTATTGGCGGCAAGGGTCGCGACAAAAGTGCAGCGCTCGGCATCGGCCTCGTAGTGCACCACATCGCACTCGGTGAGCTCGCAGCGCCGCGCGAGACCCTTGAAGCTCACTGCCCGTGTGATGATCCGACCGTCCACTTCGGGCAAGGCGATGTGCATGGCCAGATCACGCGGTTGCAAACCCAGCGTCGAGTCTTGCCACGCGGCACGGTTGCCCCCGCCGAGTACAACCTGCAACACCGGCACCTCGCGTGCAAAGGGGTTGACCCAGTCACCCCCGGCTGTGCCAATGGCGAAGGCCGTGGTGTTG
>CALDHJ010000265.1 GCA_937941555.1 uncultured Granulosicoccaceae bacterium
GACGCGGAGAACTACTCCAATCGGTCGCCGTACCCTCTATTGCACTTGCTGCGCGAAGCGAGCGTGGCGCGGGCAGTTGAAAGCCACCCAAACGTCGACGCAATCCCCGAGCGCAATATTGCGTTGATGCGTGAGATGGGGGCGGGCGCACTGCAGGCATTGCTGGTCAGGCAGTGACGGTGCGACACTGTGGTCCCACGTTGGGGGGCGACCATGGCGAATGAAGTGAGATCAGGTGGTTGTGTCTGTGGCGAGGTGCGCTATACAACCCCGGACAATCCTTTGCGCGTCACGGTCTGCCACTGTCTCTGGTGTCAGCGGCGCACCGGCACGGCGTTTGGCACCGAGGCTGTCTTTGCCGAGCACGATGTGGTGTTCACCGGCGAGAAGCCCGCACGCTACCGACACCATTCGGATGAATCCGGTCGCTGGTTGGATGTTGAATTCTGTGGCCGGTGCGGCACCAATCTCGGTTTCACGCTTGAAGCTGTACCGGGTGTGCGAACCGTTGCCGCTGGCACCTTTGACGATCCCGGTTGGCTAGACGGTGTCGCAGTGCCCTTGCGGCACGTCTACGCACGCAGTCGCCGTCACTGGGGCGACATCACTGCGGACGTCGAGGTCTTCGATCAACACTTCCGACGGTGATCGGGCACAATGGGGCCGTGGCCTGTCGCGCCGCGTTCACCCAGTCTGCATGCAGGTCACCCAGAACATGTCCTTTGTCGCCATTGCCCTCGTAGTCAATTTTGCCAGCATTGTCTGCTGCCACACTATCGCCAAGGCACGTGGCGCGAAACCGGTTTTCTGGGGTGTGATGGGCGGACTCTTCGGGCCGTTTGCGATTCCCTTTGCGTATTTTGCCCAGCCCGCTGCGCAGGACTGAGTCCGAGCTGACACCGAGTCAGACTCTGCCTTTTTCATCTGTCGGTTTCGCTCGCGCCTCGAGCGAAACCGGTCTTGGGATGTCTGTCTGATCGGCAGGCAAGCTGTGCTTGATCAGTTCTGGCTCATCAGCGACATCACCGCCGACATGAATTCGGGGTTCATCATTTTCTGCTGCATGAGTTGGGTCATGCCGCATTGGTCATTGATCGCGCTCGCGTCGGCTTCGCTCATGCCCTCGGGCAGCAGGCTTTGCATGTTTTCAAGCGCTTCCATACCGGCCCCTTTGATTTCCGGGAGACGCGCTTCCATCTTGTCGAGCATGGCGTTGAGACCGTCTTCGCCGATGCGTGCAGTGAACTCATCGACAACGCATTGGCCCGCCTCGCGCATGGGCGCATCCCACTCGGTGCTCGGGATGATGCGCTTCAGTGCGTCGGTGTCTGCCCCTTGCGCACCCAACTCATCGACCATCGCATCGAACAGGGCGGCTGTCATGTCTTCGCTGATGACTTCGATACGATCGAGTGCATCATTGGCCGACGCGGTTGCGCAGGCGAGGGCGAGCAGGGCGGCTGAGGCGACGTGTTTCAGCATGGGATCGGATCCGGTCGGGGTGGGTGGTGGTGTCTGAACCCGTTGGGGTTCGGCTCGCAGACTACCGCAGAGCGGTGCGTGTCTCTACCGCGACCTTGCCAATTGTGCCCGATCGGCTCTGCGTCGCTGCACGTCGATTGCTTTGCGCCCACGCGCACACGGTGCTGTTCTAGGCTGTTGAGTGGGTGGTGAATTCGGAGGCGATGGTGCATGGAATGGGGCATATTCGTTGTAGTCATGCCAGCCCTCCTCTGGGCGGCGGTATTGCTCGCTCTGTGCGCGGGGCTGTGTCGGCTGACCTGGCGTCGATTCCGCTTTCGATCGGTTGTGGGCAACACGCTGATGGCGGTCTTTGTGGCGCGTGCTGTGTTCGCGGTGGCGGTAGCGATCGCAACGGAGTCTAATTCGATCAGCCTATTCGCCTGTCTCGGCGGGATACTCGGGGTGTTCGGTGCGCCAGTGCTGTTTCTGCTCGAGGCCATCGGTGTCGTGGTGTTGTTTCGGCGGTGGCCTCGCGGCGATGCGGCTCGACGCGTCGGCTTCGGGTTGTGGCTTGGCGCGTGGCTGCTCTTCAACCTGCTTGTGTTCCTGATCCACTCCCGGTCGGTTGCGTTGTGTACGGTGTAACCGGCATCGTGCCGGATCGATAAGGTTGATCAACGGATACGGAGGGGCAATGCACTGCGGCAAATTGACATTTTTCTGCGGCAAGATGGGGGCGGGAAAGTCGACGCGCTCGCGCGTGACAGCGCAATCTGAGGGCGCGGTGCTGTTGTCTGAAGATGTCTGGCTCGCGGCACTCTACCCCGAAGAAATTGCGACGCTCGCCGACTACGTCGAACGGGCCAATCGCCTCAAACCCCCGATCGAAGCGCTGGTGCACTCGCTGCTGCAGTCGGGCACCTCGGTCGTGATGGATTTTCCTGCCAACACCCTGCAACAACGCGCCTGGTTGCGCGGTTTGTATACCGAGGTGTCGGCGCCACACGAGCTCATCTACCTTGACGCGAGCGATGCGCTCTGCCTCGCGAGAATCGCTCAGCGCCGTGTTGTTGCGCCCGAGCGTGCAGCGACAGACACGCCGGAGATGTTTGCCGCCGTGACGCACCATTTTGTGCCGCCACAGCCTGACGAAGGGTTCAACGTGACCGTGGTCGCCGTTTCGGAAGAGTCCAATGCCTGACAGAATTGATCCGCCTGTTCGGGTGGGGTCCGCGTCGAGTTAGTACGCCCGATAGGTCCCGGGGCTGTCGTGGCCCCGAGACAGGCGAGGCCTCAGGCCGCGGTGTCGATCACGTTGCCAACCGGGCTGCTGCCGTTCTCATCGAGCCGGGCTTGCAATGCGTCCAAAAGAGCCTCCATGTCTAGGCTGCCATCCTCGTTGGTGGCACTCGAAATAGTCTCTTCACCAAGCGCTTCGGTGAGCACCGTGGCGAGGTCGTTGATTCGGCCGCCAGGCGGTGGGCCACCCGGACCGCCCGGCCCTCGGGGTTCCCGCGGACCGGCGGGCTTGTTGATCTCCAGCACCTCGGCGAGCGCACTGACATCGAGGTTGCCGTCGTCGCCGACGATCGCGCTGGTGTCTTCGATGCCGAGGCGGTCACTGAGACGGGTCTGCAGTTCCTCGACGCTGACATCGCCGTTGGCGACAGAGCTTGCCATGCGGGCGGCAAGTTGATTGCTGTCGGGTGGTCCCTGCCGGCGCAGGGTGAGGTCGGCGGCGGTTGTTGCGTTGATCTCCATTCGGGGTCGTCCTGGGTTGCGGCAG